>JAIQEZ010000127.1 GCA_020073545.1 Terriglobia bacterium
TAATGGATTCCCGCTGGAGCCTGCCCTGTACCATACGGTGCAGGGCCTGCCCCGATTGCCTCGGGGCGGGAATGACAACACCGCCGCTACAAGAGCCACGCGGGATTGCCGATGTCCTGTATGGGGACCTGTCCCGATGTTGCATATCGGGATGACCGTCCACGGCCAGAGCCTGCCCCAAGCCAGCCGAAGGGATGGCCGTGCAACAGAGCCGCGGCGGCAGAGGGCTGACTGCCCAGACGGCGGGCGGGAGGCCCTGCACCGCATGGTGCAGGACGATCCCGCCCGACAAATGCTAACTTTCGACTTTCAACTCTCAACCTTCGACTCCACAACACCGTCAACTTCCCTGGCGCGCGATACTCGTGGCGATGAGCTTCTGCGCCGCAGGGACGTCCCGCTTAATCCGCCATCTTGGCGACATGAACGTCGAACCCTGTACCGGGCAGGAGGGCGGTGAGCTCAAAGGCCGTAAAGCCCTCGCCCGTGCGCTCGGTGCGCCGATAGACGCCGGGCTCACTTTCCACGCTCTCGCGCCGCGCCCCGAAGTTCTGCAAGTACGCTTGAGCCGCCTTCACATCAGGACGCCCTGGGGATGTCGGCCGAGTCAGGGCTTCGGCGGCGTAAGAGCGGATGAGCTTGGGCCAGTATTTCTCGAGCAGCGCGGTACTGGCGAAGAGATCGGCCCAGATGATCTGATCATTTACCGCCACCACCACACCCACGGCGTTCCGGTCGCGCAATTCGCGAATCACTCCTTGGTAGGACCGCTCGAGGGGCGCGGCAACTGCGTCCACGCGTTGCTTGACCTCTTCGTTGCCCATCACGCGGGCGTAAGACGAGGTCGATGCCATGTCGCGGGCTGCCTGCAGGCTGGCGCCTGCGGCCATGGCTGAGGCCGAGGCATGAACTTCCGACCAAACCTTCGCTTGGTTTTTTTCGGCCATGGCGCTGCGACGCACGCTGGGCTGCGCCATCTGGCTATGGAACGAGCCGAAATCGGATTTGGTTGCGACCCAACGCCCCGGCTCAACGCAAAAGACCGCGAGGTCGATGGGATCGCTCTTGGGCGGGACGATGCGGTCCTTGCCCACCACCCGGTCCTGCTTGCCTCCCGTCACGATCTCGCCCGCCAGCAGAATCAGGGGATGTTCGGAATTGTTCACGAGGACCAGCCGGTTGACCTCCGCGCCGTCCGTGATGTAACCCTGGTGTCCGCGAATGAGCGGCCGGAGGCTTCCGGCTTCGCTCACCACGACATCACCCGAGCGCAGGCCCTCATCGAGCGTCAAGAAATTCCTCGTGTCATGGGAACGGTCGGCGACGACCGGGAAAATGGTAAGGTTGCCGCGGCTGATGGGCGCGAGCACCTTGTAGGCGGCCCCGGTCTCACCCGCCTCGCCGCGATCCGGCCCCATGGGCAGGACCATCAAAGTTGCCAGTGTTGTCATCAAACCCAGACCCAGAATCTGTTTCGCAGTCATGTTAGGTTCCTCCCAGAGTATTTGACCGAGGGTATGATTCCCGGTCTATGGAAAGAACGGCTCAGGTTATAATTCTTGCATCCGAATCTCTGGCGCGGGGGTGGGCATTTGGATGGAGAGATTTGGGAGGGCCCGCGCGCGCTGGAAAGGAACAGGCCCCCCGCGAGTGGCCGACGAGGCGCGCAGGCGGAATCCGATGAGCGGTAGCCGAGAAACCGCAACCCGCCCCACGATGGCAGACCTGCCTGCGCAGGCAGGCATTCCGCCGTCGGTGTTCGCCAAGCTTTATCGCCAAGCCGGGGCAGAAAGATTCAGCCTGACCCAACAGGATTTTGCCGGCATTCTGCAGGAGATCGCGGGCAAGTATCTCCGTGCTGACGCGAGCCCCTCCGAAGTCTTGGAACTCCTCACGAACTTGCGCGTTGAGGAACTGGCGCTGGCGCGCTGCTGTGCTCAGGGCAACGAAGCTGCCTGGGAGACTTTTCTGAACCGATACCGTGAGAAGCTCTACGGCGCGGCGCACTCGATCGCTAGGGAGGATTCCGCTGCCCGGGACCTGGCGGATTCTCTCTATGCCGACCTCTACGGCACACGCACGACGGATGGCCGGCGAATTTCCAAACTGAACTCTTACACGGGCCGCGGCTCGCTTGAGGGCTGGCTCCGGGCCGTCCTGGCACAAGAGTACGTGAATCGCTATCGCCAGCAGCAACGGCTGGTCAGCCTGGAAGAACGGAGCGAGGCGGGCGTGCAGTTCCAGGCCGCGGAGTCCGATCCCGCTCAAGCACTCGATGCGCGTTTGGAAGAGGCTACGGATCAGGCCCTCGCTTCACTTGCGGCGGAAGACAAATTCATCCTGGCCAGTTACTACCTCGATGGACGCACCTTGGCCGACATCGCGCGCCTGTTGGGCGTGCACGAATCCACGGTCAGCCGAAAGCTGGAGAAAATCACGGCGTCAACGCGCAAGTCCATTCTTGCCGGCTTGACAGAACGCGGTATGAGCCGGAAAGAGGCGGAACAGGCGATGGAAGTTGAGGTGAGCGAGTTTTCCTTGGACGTGCGCCGACGTTTGATGCAAGAAAAAGGGCCCGAGACCGTTCCATAATAGGAGAGGGATGGGTGCGGTTCGAGTTCGTTGTATCCTGGGAGGACGGTCGAAACATCTCAGACTGGCTATAGGTTATGCCCGGACTGCCAAAAATCGTGCCTGAGCGCCTGAGAGCGAAATCCGCGGCGCCGGCATCTCCCGGCGCTCCGGCGGGGCCGGCAAGTTTTCAGGGTGCTGAGCATCTCGATGCAAACCTCCTCGCGGCATTCGTGGAGAAGACCCTGACCGCGCGAGAGCGAACCGAGGTGTTGAATCATCTTGCCCAGTGTGCGGGGTGCCGCGAGCTGGTGGCTTTAACCGTGCCCGCGGAAGTTGAGGTGGCACAGCCCACACGCTTGCCCGCCCGACGGGGATGGAGCGCGTGGCCAGTTCTCCGTTGGGGCGCGCTCACGGCAGCAGTGGCAGCCGTGGCCATTGTCGTGGTTTTGCACCAGTATCCTTCCAGAAGGCAGGAGGCGGTTTCGAAGGACATGCGCCCTGCCGTTACGGCGAGCGCAGGTAAAACTGTGCCACAAACTTCCGTAGAGTCACCCCCGGCTCAGCCAAGCCCCGAAGCTGCGGCGGCTGAAGCGGAAGGGGAATCTCGTGAAACCCTGCGCGAGGTGGCCAAACTCGAAAAAGGAGCGGCGCGATCAGGAGGTCGAAACGTTGCCGCTCAGCCAACGAGCACTGAGACAAAACAGCAAGTAACGTTGATGGCTGCAGCTCGCCCACCGGCGACGGTGGAAACTGCGAATGTTCCGCCCGTACCCGCGGAGCGCGAAACTTCGACAACTGGGGTTGCGCTCTCCGTTGGCCCGATGCCCGCCGCGCAGCCTCCTGCGAAGCCTGCCTTCAAGGTCTCGGCGGCTCCTGAAGGCGAGGCGCAAGCTGAAACAGACGTTGTGCGGCGAGCCGGTGGGGCCGGAGCACCGATGAGGACCGAAACCGCCACGGTCTCAAGAGATCTAAACGCTGACCAAGCCCGTGGAAGCTCCCCGAAAGCAATGACTCCGTCGGCTTCCCGCGCAGCACACATGCGCGCGGAGTCCCAGGCGGCAGAGCTCGCGCAGATGACGCCCCGCAAAGAGTTGAAGAGCAAGCTGGGCGCGGCACTCTGGAGTATCTCGCCGAGTGGGAAGGTGCAGCGCTCTGCGGACGGTGCGAAAACCTGGGAGGAAGTGCGAGTCGATGACGCCGTCACGTTCCGGGTGATTACCGCCAGCGACAGGGACGTCTGGGCGGGAGGATCCGGTGGGGCGCTCTACCATTCCAGCGATGGCTGCGTAGATTGGCAGCGTGTCAACCTGGAATCTGGTGGAAGCTCCGTCACAGAAACCATCGTGGGCATTCGGTTTCGCGACCCTCAGCACCTTACTATCACCACCGCATCCGGGGAGCAATGGGTGACCGAAGATGGCGGCCAGCACTGGCAAAGGGAAGCGTGACAGTTTGCTGAAAAAGGTTCCATGGATGTCATCGGGCGTTTTTCAGAAAACTGCCGGGTGTCCGTCACGCTCAGACCCTCCTCTATTTCCAGGAGTCGCTCAGGTGACCTCTCGGTCGCTCCACATTGGGCACCCGCACGGAGCGTCTACCAACCCCGTAGCAGACCCCCGCATCCTAGCAAGGTCTACACGGCAGTCAAGGAACCCTCACCATCCGCCATCATGCGGCAAGGAAGGCGTTTAGAAGACGAATCCACGGTCTTCGCACATTATGGGCTCACTCTCGTTTCATCTGCTCTTCCTCGCGTTCGCTCTGGAATTGTTGAGTCCCATCAGCGCAGCGCTTTCGCCTGCTTCGCCTCTCGACCTGGGTTATCGCCAGATGTATAACCTCGAGTTCAGCGACGCTCACGCGACTTTCCGGGCTTACCAACAGTCACATCCCGGCGATCCCCTGGGTCCGACCTCCGATGCGGCGGCGTACCTGTTTGAGGAATTCAATCGGCTGGGTGTTCTGCAAACGGAGTTGTTCGTCGACGACGAGAAATTCAGAGGAAGGCAGCGGCCCGCGCCGGATCCCGTCACCCGGGGAAACTTCAACCGGGCTTTAGCGAGGAGCCAACAGTTGGCTGACACCATCCTGAAGCGCTCCACCAACGACCGCAACGCGCTTTTCGCCACGGTCCTGAACCTGGGGCTCCAATCCGACTACCTGGCGCTGGTTGAAAAACGCGATCTGGCTTCCCTCGGCTACACGAAGCGCGCGGGGCTGATGGCTGAGAGGTTGCTCACCATCGACCCGACCTGTTACGATGCCTACCTCGCGATCGGGGTCGAAAATTACGTGCTGGGCCTGAAGCCCGCTCCGGTGCGCTGGTTGCTGCGGCTCTTCGGGGCGCAGACGGATAAGGAATTGGGCATCCAGAAATTACAGTTGACCGCTGAGAAAGGTCATTACCTGCTTCCTCTCGCGCGGCTCCTGCTCGCCGTAGCGGCCCTGCGAGACAGGAATCGCAGCCAAGCCAGAGAACTGCTCCAAAACCTGGCGCAGGAATTTCCCAACAATCAACTCTACAGGAGAGAACTCTCACGGCTCCAGTAAGCGCTTCTCCCTCACGTGGGGAGAGTCGCGGGTGAGGCTGAAAACATGAAAATCTCTAGCGTTGCCAGCGCATTTCCGAAACATTACTACCCGCAGGCCTTCCTGAGCGAGGCGTTGAAGAAGCTCTGGAATGGCCGGCTGGCCCACCCCGAGCTGGTGGATCGACTGCATTCGCACTCCGGCATTGACGGCAGGTATCTAGCCCTGCCCGTAGACGCCTACTACGCCCTGACCACGTGGGGTCAGGCCAACAACGCTTGGATTGAGTGCGCACAGGAGCTCGGCAGCCAAGCGCTCTGCCGCGCTTTGACCGACGGAGGGTTGGCCCCCCAGGACGTCGACGCCTTGTTCGTGGTCTCGGTCACGGGCATCGCCAGCCCGTCGCTCGACGCCCGTCTGGTTAACCGCATGGGACTCTCCCCACGCATCAAGCGCATTCCCATCTTCGGTCTCGGGTGTTTGGCCGGAGCTGCTGGAATTGCGCGTGCCGCAGATTACGTGCGCGCTTTCCCCAATCACGTCGCCGCCCTGCTTTCGGTGGAGCTCTGTTCTCTCACCATTCAGAAAGAAGACGTTTCCATGGCCAATTTGATTTCCGCTGCACTGTTTGGAGATGGCGCCGCAGCGGTGATCATCACTGGGTCGGAGAGAAAAACAGAAGGCGCGGAAATTGTGGCTACGCGATCGATCTTCTATCCCCAGACCGAGCACATCATGGGTTGGGACGTTTCGGAAAAGGGTTTCCAGATTGTGCTTTCTCCGCATTTGCCGGAACTGATCGTCGAGCACCTGGGCCAAGACGTGGACACGTTCCTGGGGGACTTGGGGCTGACACGGAAGGATATCGGGCGTTGGATTCTCCACACGGGCGGACCCAAGATTCTGGAAGCTACCGCCACTGCACTGCAGTTGCCGCGCGAGGCGTTGGACGCCTCGTGGGACTCCCTCCGTAAAGTCGGCAATCTCTCCTCCGCCTCCGTGCTCCTCGTGCTGGAGGAGGTCTTCAAGCGGCGGCGTCCGGAAGCGGGCACCTACTCGCTGCTCGCGGCCATGGGTCCGGGTTTCTGTTCTGAGCTGGTACTTCTTAGGTGGAACTGATGAGTTCCGGGTTCACGAGAACCGACGTTTTCATTGTGGGTGGCGGCCCCGTGGGCCTTGCCGCAGCCGTTGGCGCCCGGCAGCTTCGCAAAACGCTCGCCTGACACTGTTCGACCCAGGCACGGACCGAGGCACGCGGTCGAACTTCCATCTTTCCCTTCCCTCCCGATAAGCGGGCAAGCAAGCGTAGCGCGCACCTGTTCGGTAGGTCCGCGGCTTTTTGTTGTCCATGGGGGACGATCCAAAACAGGTCTGCGCGCCAGTAATCGGAGAATGAGATTGAAGCTTGCCTTCAAGATTCAGGGCCGCAGACTCATCAAAACCATGGGTGTGCGCTACTTGCTCCTCCTCCCGCGCACAAGATTCAATTCCTCCGGAGAGCATGGGAAAAACAAAATACAAAGCGCGGATTTCTCACCAGGCTGAACGGCATTATATACGTAGAGGTAGCCCTTGTGGTTGCACAAGGGCAGCCGTGAGGGCCGCCCCTGCTTCTCAATCATTACACTGTGGTCGCGGCGAGAAATTATTACACCCAACCGGTAAGAATCGGAACGAGGCTTGAGCCGAAAGTCAATTTCTTGCTTCGCTCCAATTCACTGATTACCCGACGCTTAATGACTTTATGTCCTCTTTGGCGCGAGAGTTGCACATTCTCTAAGCTGTGGGCGCCCCATGGGCTGTATTTCCCGAGCTTGTTGTTTTGCGGGGGTGTAGCGAGATGCTCACAACTACGCTGAGAGCCTAGCATGCGTCGCAAGGCGTAGGGCAATATCTGACCCGACTTCAGGGCGACGAAACATCCAGGTTCAAGGCCGCCGAATCTATCCGGGGCTCACGAATCAGTGTCTGTCGGTCCCGCAGACGGGAGGTGAGAGGTGGCTGCGGGGATTCCCGAATGGATCGAAACTTAGCCTAAGGAGGAAATGATTATGACGAAGAACCTTAAGCTGCTTGCCATAGCATTTTGCATTGCCCTGGTCTGCTCGATTCTCCCCCGCAGGGGCAGGGCGGACGAGTGGGACAGGACAACCACGCTCACTTTTAGTGGGCCCGTGCAGGTCGCGAACACCCAACTTCCCGCTGGCACCTACGTTTTCAAGCTGGCGGACACAATGGATCGCCACATCGTCCAAATCTTCAACGCAGATGCGACCCACGTGATTGCCACAATTATTGCAAACCCCGATTACCGTCTGGAGCCCGCTGACAGCACGGTAATCAAATTCGCCGAGAGCTCCGGCGACTACTCAATGTCCGGGACAGTCCCGGCCTCCGGCATACCGATCAAAGAGTGGTTTTATCCGGGAGATAACGCTGGAGTGGAGTTCCGTGTCGCGCCGCAACTGGCAGCCGTTGCGCAGCCAGCGCCCGTGGTTGAAGCTCCGCCCGCGGCGACCGCCGAACCCACCGAAGCCGTGCCAGCAGTGAACCCACCACCGGCGGAGACGTCTTCCGAAGCTGCTCCTCCGGCTGAACCGCCTGCGCCGCAGGCACAGACAGAGACAGCACCAGCGACTTCGCCTGAGCAATCGCAGAAAACCGACCCGGCGCCCGAGGAGCTGCCCAAGACCGCCAGTCCGATGCCTCTGATCGGTCTGGTGGGCCTCGTTTCGATCGGGCTGGGCGTCTCGCTCCGCATGCTTACAAAGCGAACAGCCTAGCAACTCACTCAGGGAGGGCAGCGCTTGGCGCTGTTGCCAGGCGCTCCCTCCCACCCATAGTTTGTCCGCGCACGGAGGCGCTCGGGGTATCGGATGATCACACACCATAATGCGGGCCCCGCCAAGTTTGGGTTTGTAGCTGCATTGTCGCTCTTCCTGCCCATGACGACAATCGCCACAAGCGGCCAGCTCAGTTCAACCGGCAACCAGAAGACGGGCCAGTATCAGATTTCCGTGGATGTCGGACTGGTGGTGTTGCCGGTAATCGTAACCGACCGCCGAGGGCAGTCAGTCTCCGGTCTCCGCGCCAGCGATTTTCAGGTGTACGAGGACGGGCATCTTCGCCAAATCACCCTGTTCGAGCCCGAGGATGTGCCGGCCACCATCGGTTTGGTCGTGGACAATAGCGGAACCATGTTGGCCAAGCGAGCCGAGGTTGTCGCGGCGGGCTTGGCGTTCGCCCGGTCCAGCAATCCGCGCGACCAAATGTTTGTCGTGAACTTCAACCGTACGGTCTCCATGGGGCTCGCCCGGGGGGTTCCCTTCACGAGCGACGTGCAGCAGCTCAAGGCGGCTTTATCAAGGAATGCCGCCGCCGGGAATACGGCCCTCTACGACGGAATCGCGGTGGCTCTGGAACACCTCAAAACCGGAACGCGGGAGAGAAAGGCTCTGATCGTGGTCAGCGATGGCGGAGATAATGCCAGCCGGTTGAGGCTGCCTGAGCTGATGAAACGTGTGGAAGGGTTGAATGTCGTAATTCACACGATTGGAATTTTCGACCCAGCATACGCAGACGAGAACCCCGGCGTGCTCAAGCGGCTTGCCAAAATGACTGGCGGCAACGCGTACTTCCCCGGATCGGTCTCGGAAGTGACCGCCACCTGCCAGGAAGTTGCCCGGGATATCCGCCACCAGTATACCCTCGGCTACGCTCCAGCTGAACGCAGCTCGAACGGCAAGTACCATGCGATCCGTGTTACGGCCCGGGCGAAGGGTAAAAGTGGACTGCGCGTGCACACGCGCGCCGGGTACCTTATGAGCTCCCAGGCCGAATTAGCTAAGCCCACGGAGGAAAGGCTATCTCGATGAGGGAAGCTCTCGGGGAGTTCCATGCTCGTGCCATGCACTCTCGGCTTATAGACGGGGCGATGTGCTCGCAGCGTCCGAAGGCTGACTTGCGGGGCCCTGGGCATTCCTGGTGGTCAGCGCCATTCCTCAGTCGTTTGGGTCAGTACTTCTTTTTGTCATTAGGACTCATTGCCCTAGGTTATTCCGGGGTAGTTAATATCGACGCAAGGATATTTCAGACCTATCAAAGTTGGAGGCTCGATCGTGTCCTGAATCATCAACCGGCTTCGCCGGCGGCGTTCCTGGCAGAGCGGCTTGTTAGAGTTCGTGCCGAATTGACCGATGGGCGCATCGCCTCACCTGACCAAAGCAAGCCGGAATGTCGGTCCTCGAATGTAGCCCGCCCCCCATCCGCCGCACAAAGGCCGCTCCTGGGCGAGGGCTCGCTGATGGGGCGGATAGAAGTGCCGAGAATTGGCCTCTCCGCAATTGTGCTGGAGGGCGACAGCGAGGCCATCCTGCGCAAGGCGGTTGGGCACGTACCGTCTACTTTTTTCCCAGGTGAACCAGGCAATGTGGTGATTGCGGGGCATCGCGACACATTCTTCCGCGCCCTGAAGAGCATCCAAAAGGACGACCATATTGCCTTGGTCACACCGGAGGGAACTTTTGGCTATCGAGTCGGTTCGATTGACTTGGTCAATCCCACGGATGTTCAAGTTTTGCGATCGTCAGGTCACGCCACGTTGACGCTGATTACTTGCTATCCTTTTGAGTACATTGGGTCGGCTCCCAAGAGATTTGTCGTCCAGGCGCAAGAAACAGATTCTGGTCCCGTCACAGATGAGAAGGTGAGGCTCCCTCGGGGACGGCCTTTCAAGAGATCTCATCCTGGGACGCCATCGAGTTCTCGTCCCCAGCCCCTTATAGCGTTGGTCGATCGACCGAAGTTGGCCGAAGACTCTCCGGGCGCTCAAACTGTATCCACCCGGTTTGCCGACGGCGTGTCCGCTGCAACCCCCGTGCAAACCGGTGGTGAGATTACAGATGCGCAGGAAGTCAAAACACCTCAAAACTCTCCCTCGAGATCCCATAGAACCTTTGGGAAAGTTCGCTCTTGGCTTGGTTTCATCCCCAAGCGGCTTGCGATGCGTAAGGACCCGCCCGTGCTGCACCACACCCCGTAATTTTTGCATGCCTTCAGTCATGGCCAAGAAGCAAGCGTAGGGAGGACCTGTCTGCTAGGTCCGCGGCTTTTTGTTGTCAATGGGGGACGAACCACAGACCTCCAAAACAGGTCTGCATTGCAGTGTCGCAGTTTCTTGTTCTTTTGGCGACCATTTTTCGCCGTGTGTGTAGGGCCACCGCTTGGTCCCGCAGGGTGGGATTGGCCGGGGCGAGCCCCGGCCCTACAGGACCCCCGTCATGTTTGGTTGCCGGTCCGCCGCGCTGCGCTACCTCCTCGCCCGGCGGGTTTCCGCCTTCCATCTTCTCCTTCCCTCCTCGTGACCGGGCGAGTAGAATCTCCACTTTGCCAGCCGCGGCTCGGCCACCGACTAAGCTGGACGGCCAAGCCCACGCTTTTGAGACCCATGCAGAAAGTTGTACGCATCATCCTGGGAACGGTCGTCATCGGTCTGGTGCTCTTCGCGGCCGACCTGGCGACGCGCGATTGCACGGTGGGCCCTTACGCCTACGACAACTGTATGTGGATTCGGGTCCGCACTCACCTCGGCCTGCCCGCGAGCCGGCTCCTGCGCATGGCGGCTCTGGAGTTCGTGGGGATCGCGCTCGCCTCGGTCCTCTACCTCACCTTCCGGTACGTGTTCCCCTTTCGGAGGACGACGCCAGCCCCGCAAGATTCGCCGCAGACTCACGTCCCCGAGCGTCCATCGAATTAGCGAATGACCGGAACCGCCAGTCCGAATTTATCACCCCGGACGAAGGGGGGCGGGGCCTTAGCCCCGCCGTTATGCGATGCTCGTAATTGTTTTTTCGTCTCGCGCCCCGTGCAGTTTGTGGGAACGATCTGCGCGAGGCGCGAGACGAGCCGAGGATTGGAAACCGCTCGTTCGGCGGGGCTGAAGCCCCGCCCTCCGAATCACCGGGAAAAAGGCATCGTGTGGTGAGAAATCCGGGCCAGGAGCCGCGTCGAGCTGGAGACTTCGCACGGGAATTCACGGCCCCTTGCTTCGTCAGATTTGATAGAATGCCGCGCACTGATCGACCGGGCAGCGCAGAAATCTCGGAGTCCAGAGCCACTGCCCATTCGATTCGCCCCGATCCCGAAACGGGAATCGAGGGGTGGGGTCTTGTGAGGGGTATGGACCCCCTTGCTTGGCCGCAACTTCGGGATCGGGGTTCGCCTGGGAGGGATGATGAAAACCATTCTCCATCTCGGGTTGCTGACAGCCTTCGCGTTGTCCGTCGCAAGCGCCAGCGCCCAAACTTACAAATCCCACATCGAGCATCCAATCGTCCGTTACAGAATGCAGGCCAAGCTCGACCCCGAGGCCAAGAAGGTTACCGGACACTACTCGCTCACTTGGTGGAACCACACCGACAACACCATTGCCGACCTCTATTTTCACCTGTACCTGAACGCCTTCAAGAATATGGACAGCACGTTCTTCCGCGATGCCTTCGGGCATCGCCGGCGCCCAGACTGGCAGCGACGGGAGCGCGGCTCCGAGGAAAGCAGGTGGGGCTGGGTGGATGTGAACAAACTCCAGCTTGTCGGCGGTGCGGACCTCACTTCCAGCCTGACCTTCGTCCACCCCGACGACGACAATGCCGCCGATCAAACCGTCATGCGGGTCGCCCTGCCTCAACCGATCCCGCCGCACGGCACGATCGAACTTTCCGTGGACTTCACCGCCAAGCTGCCCCGCTCGGTGGCTCGCAACGGCTACGAGGGCGATTACTTCCTGCTGGCGCAGTGGTTCCCCAAGATCGGCGTTTACGAAGGCGCCGGCGAACGTGGGCGAAAACAGGGCGGGTGGAATTGCCACCAGTATCACGCCAACACGGAGTTCTACGCCGACTACGGAATCTACGACGTCGAACTCACGGCTCCGGCAAACTACGTGGTCGGCGCGACGGGATTCCGCCTCGCTGAACAGCGCAATCCCGACGGCACCACGACCTATCACCAGTACCAGGAAGACGTCCACGACTTCGCCTGGACGGCTTGCCCGCGCTTCGTGAAGGTCACGCGCACTTTTGATTGGCGCAAGGAAGTAAGCCACGAGGAACTGCTCAAGTGGGCGAGTTTCGTGAATGTCCCCACCGAGCAGGAGGAACTGCGCGACGTCAACGTCACGCTCCTGGTGCAGCCCGACCACGTGAACAGCACGGACCGCTACTTCCGCGCGCTATTCAACGGGCTGAAATATTTCGGATTGTGGTATGGGCAGTACCCCTATGACACGCTTACGGTCGCGGACACGCCCCGCAATTCCGCCACCTGCTGCATGGAATACCCAACCTTCATCACTGTCGGCACCAGCCTCTGGCCGGGCGAGCACGCCTTTCATCCGGAAGGCGTCACCGTGCATGAGTTCGGCCACCAGTTCTGGTACGCCCTGGTCGGCAACAACGAATTCGAAGAAGCTTTCCTGGACGAAGGTTTCAACACCTACTCGACCAGCAAGGTCCTGGAGACCGCCTATGGCGCGGCTTGTTCCTACGAGCGGGTCTTCGGGATACCGATTCCCTCCTTCACCTGGCTGGACGTTCCGTTGCCGCGTTTCCCCTTTGCGGGTGTGCCCTCGATCCCGGTCGGGCCGTACTTCTCTTGCGTCGAGACTCCGGAACGCACCAGCGACCGCAGGAGTTATCTCCTGAACGCCAAGGACGACGACTTGGTGCGCTTCGGGTGGGAGTATTTGAATGGGGTCAGCTATGGAACGAATTCGTACGGAAGGGTGGGCCTGACGCTGCGGACGCTCGAAAGCAATCTGGGCGAGCAAACCATGGCGCGCGTCATGCGCACCTATCACCAGCGCTGGCGATACCGGCATCCCTGCCTCGATGACTTTATCGCGGTCGTGAACGAAGTGTCGGGGCAGAACATGAATTGGTTCTTCCAGCAATTCTTGTACAGCTCGAATGTCGCGGACTACACGATTGCGGACGTGACAAGTGAGCCCATACTTGGGAAGGTCGGCGTGTATGAGGTCAGCGGAAGAAAGCAAACCTTTCGGGACAAACCAGCTCAAAAAGCCTTCGAGAAAAGCACGAACAAGCAATATCACTCCAGCGTCACGGTGCGCAGGCTGGGAGAGGTTTTGGCGCCCGTAGACGTGCTGGTGCATTTTGAAAAGGGTGAGACCGTTCGGGAGCATTGGGACGGCCAATACCGCTGGGTGCGATATACCTACGACAAGCCGGCGAAAGCAATTTCCGCCGAGGTCGATCCGGCGCGCAAGCTGGCGCTGGAAGCCAATTTCACCAACAACAGCCGCACCCGGGAAGAAGACAATCGCGCTGCCGCCAAATGGTATGTGCGCTGGATTTTCTGGCTCGAGACCTTGTTCTTTTCTGCCGGCTTTTTCAGCTGAGCGGATCGGTTGAGAGGCAGTAGGGGCGACGCGGCGCGTCGCCCCTACGAAGCGGAGAGGGCGCACTTCCGAGACCCGGACCTACCCCAAGGACCGTTCGCCTTCTTCCGGGATGCCGGGCGCTACGCCTGGCGGATGGTTCGGCTGATGATCATCGGCCTCATCTGCTACTGGCTGGTTTTCCTGGTACTGAACCAAGGGTTTGCGCGCCTCACCCGGCGGTGGACTGTCGCCGCACTGGACGACCGGCCGGTCTTTTGGATAAACCTCGGCATCGGCCTGGTGACTGTGGTGGGACTCCTCTTCGTCAATCTGGTCATGGACTACGCGCGCGTCAATCTGGTGCGGGAGGAAGAAACCAGCGCCGTCTTAGCGTTCCTTTCCTCGCTCGGATTCTCGCTGAGCCGCTTGCGGAAAGCACTGGCGGTTTATGCGATTCCTTCCCTTCTGGGAGTGGGGCTGCTCGTGGTGTACCGCCTGGTAGTGCCCTGGAGCTTCGTCAATGAATCGCTGGGCAGTGCCGGATGGTCACACCTCCGCGAACCACTGGTGCTGGCGCTGCTTTTCTTCGGCCAGCAGGCGATCATGTTGGGCAGATACTGGTTTCGAGTTGCAGCCTGGGCCAGCGAGTGGTCTTACTGCGGCGGCGCGAATTAAGGAGAGGACCACGTCAACTCCGGGCGCCCCTTAGCCGGGCTAATGTAGGGCCAAGGCTTGCCTTGGCCGGATTTCTCACCACGGACGAAGGGGCGCGAGACGAGCAGAGGTCTGGAAGGCGCTCTTTCGGCGGGGCTGAAGCCCCGCCCTCCCGACCACCGGGAAAAAGGCATCGTGTGGTGAGAAATTCGGCCCTGCAGGCCGCACGGCAGTTGCCTACCTACGCGGGTCGTATCTCCTTGGCATGTTTGCTTGCCGCCCGAAGCCCCGCTGCGCAATCGCGCTATTTGAAGATTTCGGCCAGCGAAGGCTGATCGCCAAATTTCGGATCACTCACTCCCAGCGCTTTCAGGATGGTCGGGCCCTCCGACTTCATGCCGATTCGGTGCAAGTTGACTCCCCGCCTGATCCTAGGTCCCCAAGCAATGAACGACGCCTCGAGTCCTGCTCGGTACGGCAGATAGCCGTGTGTCCCGCCCGCGGATTTTCTCGCGCCCACCACCTCCCCCACGGCCCTGCCGCTGAACGCGTATCCCTTGGGGGCATCGAGCGCCAGCTTGGCGGCGGGCTCCGCGCCCAAGTCCTGAAGCGCAGCGTGATCGAACTCCGCCCAGAGGATGCCCTGATCGATCAGCGGCTTCAGCGCAGTCTGAACCTCGCCGCGTAGATTCTCCGTATCCGGCCAATAAATGAAGAACGAGCCGCCGTTGGAAAGCGTGGCAATTTTCCCGCCTGTAAGCTGTCCCGTCGAATCGGCGGAGAGCAAGCCGGCTTTAACCAGCAGCACGTTAGGCCGGATGTCGTGGTCGATGGGAAGAAAGCCGTGATCGGAGATGATGAAAACCATCGTGGAATCCGCCATTCCTGCTTCCTGGAGGCCTTTCAGCAATTCCCCGATATACACGTCGCTCTCCTCCAGCGCTTTCGCAGCCTGCGGGCTTGCGGGCCCGTGTTCGTGCTCCTCGTGATCGAGGTTCGCCAAATGGACCAGCATCAGGTTGGGCCGGTGCTTCTTCAACAAGTAGGCTGCGAGGTGTGTGCGAATGGCATCGTTATCCGTTCCCGTGGGCATCGGTCCGAGCGCCTGCGCGGCCTCCTGGACTAGCCCCGGCGTGGAGTGTTGCGCCAGAAACTGCATATCCAATCCCTCGCCCTTGCCTGGATCCCAGATTTCCGGAACGTTCCAGTCGACCGCCGCACCCACCGTGACCGGCCACGAAACCGCCGCCGAAGTCAGGTGCGCCTGGCGTGCTTCGTCCCACAGGGTCGGCGCCTTGATGTCCTTAGCGTACCAAAACCATTCCGCCAGCTTCTTTCCCGGCACGCGAACCGAGACGTTCGAGTAGATGCCGTGCTCGGCAGGGGAGCGTCCGGTCACGATGGTCGTGTGGGAAGGGTAGGTCACCGAGGGATAAACGCCCTCCACAGCCTCCGCAGAGCTGCCCTCCGCGCGCAGTCGCGCGAGATTCGGAACGCGCGCTTTCGGCGCGGTCTGCCTGTAGAAGTCCGCGCCCATTCCATCCACCGAGATGACTAGGACGTGACGGTCGGCTCCGGCGCGCCCCATCGAGCCCTGACTGAAGAGCCAAGTTCCAAGGCACGCCAGCGCCGCCAGAACGAATGCGCCCACGACCGGATTCCGCAATTTCCCGCGCGCCCTCGTTCTTGGTTCTTCGGGGAGTAAAATGAGTGATGGGGAGTTCATGAGCACCTCAGTCGAAGAGATTCAAACCGGCGGCGGACTGCACGCTTCACGCGCCATTTTCACCGTGCTCGAAGTCGCGCTGCTTTATGCCGGCATCCTCCTTTACATCTGGCGCTGGCAATACACCTGCCCGCGCGCGTGGATCGCGCTCTGGGCGTTGGTCCTCGTGGGCCACATGCTCCATCGCGATACGCTCGGTGGGCTCGGCCTGATTTGGACCGAACTGCGCTCGAGTGCGCGGCTGGCGCTGCCCGTGGCCCTGGTCATTTACCTGCCGCTGCTTTTCTATGGATTTGCACACCACAGTCTAGTGCTTCTTCCCCAGATGTGGCAATCCCTCGGTCCGGCGCTTGGTTACGGCAGTTGGTGCGTGGTCCAGCAATACCTGACGCAGTCCTACTTCCACAACCGGCTGATGCTCGTCATCCGCAATCGGCACTTGAGCTCTGCTCTCATCGGAATCATGTTCAGCGCCGCACACAATCCCAATCCCCTCCTGATGATCGTCACGTTGCTTGTCGGCTTCCTCTTCGCAGAGATTTTCGCCCGCCACCGGAACATCTGGCCGCTAGCGCTGGTGCAAGCCGTGGGCGGGCTTCTCCTCGCCGCCGTGATCCCGGACGCGCTCATCCACCACATGCGCGTGGGGCCAGGGTACTTCTTCTACGGGCTTCGGTAGGAACGGGCGGGCGGCAGTAGGCACAAGGCAGTAGGCAGTAGAAGCTATTTCAAGACCTCATGGAACTTATTGAATTCCTTAGCCAGGCTCAGCAGATGGGTGGGGAGATCAATGCGACCCCATCAAACGGGGTCGTCAAGCCCAGGTCTCAGCCCCGCAGGGGCGTGAAGTGAGTAGCCGGGGGCAACGCCCCCGGAAGAATCGTGAGCTGAGGGCCGACCCTGTAAGGGTCGGATAAGGAGCCCCGCCTAACCCGCCCGGCCTCTATATCGGACCCCATGCGACCCCTTCAGGGTCCTCCGTCCAGGGGTGGGCAGCTTTCCGGGGGCGTTGCCCCCGGCTATTTTATCGATCCCCTTCGGGGATCAAGCCTGAGAAGGATCGCGACACGTTTGCGTCAAGACATGTCGCCACCTAGGTTTGGGAGCGGCTTGACAGGTTATCGCCCTGCGGAAAGCGGGGTCGTGCGTCGCCGCAAGCGCGGCAAATAGGGAAGGTCGGCGATTTGGCCTTCGAACTTTTCGGCCCAGCGGCCGGGGATGACCGTGCCGCATTGGGGACAAGCGCCCTCCGGCGTCAGGCGATAGCCCAGAATGTGATAGCCAAAGCGCTCAATCAGCAACGCGTGGCAGTGGGGGCAGTACGTATTTTCAAGATCGCCCACCTGCCCCGGCAGATTCCCTGCATAGATGAACCGCAGTCCGGCGGCTCTGCCGATCTCCGCAGCTCGCGCCAGGTCCCGCGGTTGCGTGTTTTCGGGATCGGTCATCTTGTAGTCTTTATGAAACGCCGAGACGTGCCAGGGAATGTCCGGTGAGACGCTCGCCACAAATTCCGTGAGCCTTTTGAGCTCATCCTCGG
>JAIQEZ010000252.1 GCA_020073545.1 Terriglobia bacterium
AAAATGGGTAACACTTTTTTGTTCTGAGTGATGGTGATCACTCCGTTTCTCTGTAACCAAGTTTCCACAGCAAGACGCCGCGCTGTTTCGGCTTGGCTTTGAGTGTGAACCGGCAAGACCTGGATAAGCGTCGTGGTCAGTTCGTTGATCCAATCGAAGGTCTCCTTTCGCTTGCGGAGAGTATAGATCTTCAGGGCTGGCTTTGCATCGTGAAACACCTTGCAGGCGACTTGCCCGTGCAGGCAGGGGCGGGAGCAATGGTTCAGTTCGTGCGCCAACACTTCTGCCCAGACTTGCACCTGGGACTCCGGGAGCGGGCCGCTGGCGAGGATCTTCTCCACCAGCGGGATTTTCATTTCCCGTACCGCGCATTCCATCCCGCCATTGTAAGGCGGATAATGGGGTGGCGAGTTCAGCGGGATCACCCGATAACGGGCCAAGACCTCATCGACGGCCTGATGATTGAGATTGGAACCATTGTCGCGTTTGAGCACCAGCGGTGGTCCCTGCCGCAAGAACAGTTGCTCTAAGCCAGCGGCCACGCTTTCTCCCAGGACCCGCTCTCCCACCCAGGGCGTGAACTTATAACGGGAGGCGAGGTCCTGCACTTGATGCAGATGCAGTTTGTGGCTGGGGAGTCCGACCAACTCCGCGTCATCCAGCGACCAGACCAGGCCGGGAACCTGCCAGGTGATGTGGCGTAATTCGGCTTGGCGTTGCTGGGCCGACTCCCGTCGCACTGTCTCCGTCAGCGCCTGCAGATCACGACGGGAGATCTGGTCTTGGTACTGCCGATATAGCCTGCCGACTCCCCGGCTGCGCTGGCGGCCATGCTGCAGGCAGCACAGTTGAACGTGCAACTCCTCCACGTTCAACGGCGTCATCTTTTTAGGACCCGGCTTGAAGAGGGCAGGCTGGCCCCGATCGATGCGGTGTTTCCAACGCCGGAAGTTCACATAGGGTAACACGAGGTACTCGCAGAGACGTTGGTACGGCCAGCGCACCTGTCGCTTCAGTCTGCTCAGCGTCGTGACAATCATTTCGGCCGCCTCATTCTTTTTTTTTATCCGGCTGCTCCAACAACTGACGGATCCGCACCGTCTGCTCCATGACCTGGAGCTGGGCCTGCAGCTCCTGGCTCTGGCGTTGGAGGGCCTCCTTCTCCGGGTCGATGGGCCGCGGCGGGCGCCCCTGTTCCCGATTGCCCAGTGCCTCGACCATGGCCGCCAAGGCCCGGCGCTCCCACTTGTAATAGGTCTTGCGGGAGATCCCCAGTTGCCGGGCGGCTTCCTGGGCACTCACCAACCCGTTCTGCACTTGCATGATCAGTTGCGCCCGCTGCCGGGCCAAGGCTTGCTGCTGAGCGCTGGGTTTCGGATCGTTCATCGCTGGATCCTTCCGTAACTCGGGCATGGTCTACTTGGTCGGCGGTGGCGATTTCGGTTCTTGGAGCTTGGCCAGCCGCTTCTCCAGCTTGGCCGTCCGCACCTTCTGCTGCAAGGCTTGGCGCGCCAGCAGCCGCTCCAGTTTTGGACTCAGGGCGGGTCCCGGCTCCAGGCGCGTCTGCGACTCCAGCGCCTTGAGCATTGCCGCCAGCGCCCGCTTCTCCCAATGGGAGAGCACCGCCGGACTGATCCCCAGATCCTGACACACTTCCCCGGGGCGACGGCGCTCGGTCCAGATCGACAGAACCGCTTGGGCTCGCTGCTGCGCATTGTAAGGGAGAGGTTCCTTCTTCGCTTTGATTTCGGTGGTCATGAGTCCCTCCTTCCAGGTTGTAGACTACCTCCCGATGCGCTGGCGGTTCTTCGCCATCGACGAGCATTTTCACTTTACCCTTCTCGGCACGAATGACCACGGACTGCTCGCCCATCCGCCCCACCATGTAGAACGGACTGTGCGGTTGTCCTCGCAACGCCAGTTCCAACACGTTCTCCTGGATGCCGCGCTCGATGACCTGGCGCAGTTCCTGGGCGATGGCAAAGAACCGATCGGCCGGACACAACCCCTCCAGGGACTGGTGCGGCCGCTGGTGGTTGTAGTGCTTTACCCACAACCGCACCCGCTCGCGGGCGGACTCGAAGCTGTCGAACTGTGCGCGCACCAGAAACTCCTCCCAGATGGTCTTCCAGAAGCGTTCGATCTTGCCCAGGGTCATGGGATGATGCGGTCGGCTCTTAATGTGGTGGACCCGATCCTTGCGCAACTCCGCCTCGAAGCGGGTGGTCCCGCGCCAACTCGAGTACTGACGGCCCTGATCGGAGAGCATTTCTTTGGGCACACCGTACTCCGCGATCGCCGTGCGGTATACCTCCAACACGTGCTCCGCCGTCTGGCTGCGAAACACGTCCAGCCCCACCACGTAGCGGGAGTGATCGTCGATAAAACCGATGAGGTAGGCGTTCTTGCCTCCCAGACGGAAGGTAAAGATATCGGTCTGCCACATCTGGTTGGGAGTGGACCGCTCGAAGAAGCGCGGTTTGGGTGGATTGCGCTGGGGCTTGCGCCTAGGTTTTTTGAGCAACTGCTGCTCATGTAACGTCCGGCGAACCGTCTCTCGGCTCACCGGCAGAAACAACACGCGCCGCAGAAACTGGCTGATCTTCTT
>JAIQEZ010000128.1 GCA_020073545.1 Terriglobia bacterium
CACCCGCAGCGGCGCATGGGTTTCGCGGCACTCGTGCGGGAACACCCGCTCACGCCGGACCAGCGCCAGGGAGCGGGAGCCTGCGCCGCGGGGGCAAAAGGTAATACAAAGATACTTCGTCGTTCCGCAGGGCGGGACTCCTCAGGTCCGATTTCAGGACTCCGATGGAGTCCATCGGACTCCAGCCATCGGAGATGAGAGCGGGCGGCGACACACGCGCGCCAGCACCTCGACCCTTACTAACTCCCTCTTGCTCATCTCGGTTCGCCCTAATCTGACCTCCTTCCGGAGATTACCTTAGGGGACATTTCTATCGAGTGCCGAGCCAAAGCTCAGCGCTACAACACCCTCGGAGATCACATTAGGGGACATTTCCATCGAGGACAAAAGGGGACATGATCATCGAGGTACAACAGGGGCGGCATTTCGTTTGCCTCTTATTTTCTCCGGGTGTTACGATTCCCCGCTGAGCATCTTCATACCGAGGTCAACAGTCGTGAGCACCTACAAAGGGTTGAGCCTGGAAGGGAAACGCGCGCTGGTGTTGGGCGGCACGAGCGGGCTGGGTAAATCGATTGCCAGGGGATTTGCGGAAGCGGGCGCCGACGTGGTCGCGGTGAGCCGTCGCGCGGAGGAAGTCCGGAAAACCGCTGAGGAAATCCGCGCGCTCGACCGGCGCACGCTGGAGGCCACGGCCGATGTGACCAGCCGCGACGACCTCCAGCGGGTCGTCGACGCGATGGTCAAGGAATTCGGCCGGATTGATATCCTGGTGAACTCCGCGGGAACGACCAAGCGAGTGCCTTCCCTGGAACTGGCCGACGAGGATTGGGACCGGATTCTGGACGTAAACCTGAAAGGCACCTGGTACGCCTGTCAGATCGTGGGCCGCGTGATGAAGGAGCAGCAGTACGGGCGCATCATCAACATTGCATCCATTATGGCTTTTCAAAGCTCGCATGAGGTTGCAGCTTATTGTGCGAGCAAAGGAGCGGTGCTCATGCTGACGCGCTCTCTGGCTGGGGAATGGGCGAAGTACCACATCACCGTGAACGCCCTGGCGCCGGGGGTCTTTGCCACCCCCCTGAACCGCGCCATCCTCCAGGATTCCGGGCGAAAGGCGTCCATCCTCTCGCGCACACCGATGCGACGGTACGGGCGGCTGGAAGAGATTCAGGGTGCTGCGATCTTCCTCGCCTCAGACAGCGCGAGTTTTGTGACCGGAGAAATCCTTGCGGTGGATGGCGGCTTCCTGGCGCAAGGCATTGGTGAGGGGGTGTGGTCGGAGTGATGTAGGGAATACCGCAAGCGGCATGCGGCGCTTCACGCCGCACGTGGGGATTGAAACGACGAGGGCAGCCGAGACGGCTGCGTCCCCCCGGCGGGGGTTGAGGTTGGAGCGCAGGCCCCTGGCCTGGAAAATTCAGAGTCTCCAGTCAGTAGAAAGCCGCACGGCGTTCCCGCTCAGAGTGCCCAGTGACGGTGAACTGTCGTAGTGCGTGTAACCCAGGGTCAGCAGGAGCGGTGGGCTGACTCTCAGGGTCAGCGCAGGATTGAGAAGCAGGGCGTGCTTGACGACCGCTCCGCGCTCGACCTGTTGAACGCCTATCCCTGCGGAGAAATCGTATCCGAACGGTCCGTGGAGCTTGCCAGAGGTGTGTGTGGTGAAGTAATGGCGTTGGTAGAAGCCGGGATTGAAAAAGCCCAGGTAAGGTTTCCCTGGCCCCCCCTCAAAGCCATACGCGAGTCCTGAATAACCCAGGTCGAGGGCCATCCGCGGTTTGCGGAACACCTTGCGGTTGAACGTGAGCGAAGCACCTCCCCCGCGGTTGTGGTCGGCTCCGTAGCTCAGCTCTGGCGTGGGCCCGCCAAGCATTATCACGTGGGAGTACTGGATGGTGGAGCTGTCCATCAGGAAGGATTCCAGACTCAGTTCCGTGCGAGAGTTGAAGCGGTAGTGCAATCCCGCCGACGCGCGATTTTCCATCACTCCCAGGCGCACCGCCGTGGGCGTATAGGCAAGCGCCGAGCGCGCCGCCGCCAGGTCCGCCGTCCACTTCTTCCGCAGGGCATAGCTCAGATTGATGAATCCGAGGGGGCGAGTCTGGGCTGAACGAATGGGTTCGGTCTGGGTGGGGATGGACGCCAGTTCACCAGGCCCAAATCGAGCGAGCCCGGCCCCGCCGCGAAGGGTGAGTTGCGACGTCACGTAGGTGGTCTGTCGATAGAGAAACTGCGACGGCCCCACCGTTCCCGGGATGCTACCGCTGGGACCACTGGAAGGAAGGCAAAACAAAGACAAGTAGAAATGTGATCGAGGCAACGCGGAGAAGCCCCACGTCGTTTCGTACCCAAAGGTGCGCAAGTCCTCAGCGCCCGAGGAATTGCCGGAACCGATTTCCCGGGCGAAAGAGGTAGAGGTGTGTAAAGTGATCCGGGACTCGTTGCGGAGGCTGCTCTTGAGCTCGCGTGCCTCATCGTTCCGGGGATCGAGGGTTTCTGCCCTTGCCAGCAGCGCCTGGGCTTTCCCGGTGTTATGGAGCGCTCGTTCGAGATTAGCGAGCAGCAGAAGGGCGGAAACGTCGTGGGGATCGTCTGCGACGAGTTTCGATGCCAGATCGTGCGCGTACTTCAGGTCGCCGCGATAATAGGCGATGCGCGCATTGCCCTTCAGGGCTTCCGAATCCGAGGGGTTTTCCGCCAGGAGATGATTGAAACGTAGCAGGGCATCCGCCTGCCGGCCTTCGAAGAGGTCCAGGTCGGCTATCTGCAATTGCGCATCGCGATCCCCGGGATGGGCAGCCAGGACCGACGCCAGGATTCTACGCGCCTCCGGGTAGCGGCGCAGGTGCATGTTCACCCGCGCCAGGTCTAGGGCATATTCGGGGTTCGCCGGATACCGCGCTGCAAGACCCTGGAAAATGGGCAGCGCTGCCGATGGCTGAGCGGACCACACGTAGACGCGGGCCAGCCCTTCCAGGGCGTCCGTATCTGCAGGGCGCTCCTTCAGAACTTCCTGGAAGCCCTCCAGCGCGGTATCGTATTGGCCGCTAAAAGCCATGGTGCGCGCCAGCCCGAGCCTCGCGTCGTGGTCGCGGGGGGCGAGCTGCAAGGCGCGCCGGTAGGACGCGATCGCGCCCGTGTAGTCGCCGCGCCGAGTCTGCAGAAAGGCCATCCCTTCCAGAGCTACCAGATCTTGCGGGTTTCTCGCCGCGCGCTCGCGGTAGAGCTTCTCCAGCCCCGAGGGCTCCTGTGACGTCTTACCAGCCTCCGGAGGCGGTGCTGAGTCTCGACCTTCGGCATGCAGGAAGGACGGCGCCAAGAATGCGGCGGCCAGCACGGTGACGAGGAGAGACGTGAGTCCGTTCCCGGGCTCGGCGCGGCGGGATGCGGGCAGGCGCCAGCGGGCCACAGGCCAGTGCTCCGCTTGCCACCGGGTGGTGGTGGGACTCTCGAGAGGCTTCCCATTCTGCGGGAATGGGAAATGCCGGTTTTGGTGACGCCTTGAGAAATCGACGGCAAGGTTGTTGAGCATGACTTCTCCGACCTTTCTCGACAGGTGCGTAAATAGTTCAGGCGTTGGCGCCGGCGTGGGCGACTTTTTCCCAACGGCGGCTACCTGCCAGGAACTTAAGGACTCCCTGAAACCGGTAATACAGAATCAATTGGCGGTATCCGGCATTCTCGAACACGGCGAAGACCAGCAACGTGAGGAGGTCACGAAACCGCGGGTAGCGTCGATACGTGAGTTCTTCCAGGAGGACGGCCCCAACCGAGAGGAAACTGCCGTAAATGAGGCCCAGCAAGACAAACACCACCAGAAAGGAGGGAGGAACCAGGCCGAGGAGAATGCCCAGAGGCACGAGGAGATATCCGAGGAATTCCGCCACCGCTCCCAGGCCTTCAACGTAAGAGTGGAAGGGGAAACTCAGCCAGCCGACGATTCCGTATTTTCGCCCGAACAAAATTTCGGAATGTTTCCAAAGCGTCTGGCAGAGGCCCAATTGCCAGCGGCGACGCTGGCGAGCCAACATGGTGAGGTGAGAAGGGCACTCAGTCCAGCACACGGGATCGGACGTGAAGGATATGCGGATCTTACGATTATTATCCGCTGCCCAGTGATGGAGCTGCACGATCAAGTCCATGTCTTCTGTTACCGTATCGTGGCAAAAGCCCCCGGCTTCCATCACCGTGGCGCGATGAAAGACCGCGAACGCCCCGGATACGATCAGCGTTCCCCCCAGGAGGTGCCAACCCGTCCGGCCGAAGAGGAAACTGCGCAGGTACTCGACGACCTGAAATCGTTCCAGTGCGCGGGGCGGCAGGCCCACCTTCGTCACTCGGCCGTTCCTTGTCTCGCAGCCGTTCAGGATGCGCACGATTCCGCCGCTCACAACGGTCTCAGCCGCGGAGTTAACGATGGGATCCATCAACCGGAGCAAGGCATCGCGTTCGAGCAGGCAGTCGGCGTCCAGGTTGCAGAAATACGGTGAACGGCAGAGGTTGATGCCGGCGTTGAGGGCATCCGGCTTGCCGCCGCGCACTTTGCTGATTACCAGCAGATTGGGGAATTCGGGATTGATGTAAAAGGCGCGAATGGGTGCGGTGGGGATACTGGGCCGGTAGGCCCCGTCCATTTCGAGAAGATGAAAACTCTCCACCAGCCGGTCCATGGTCAGGTCGGTCGAGCCATCGTCCACGACGATGACGCGCAGCCCCGGATAGTCCGTCTGGAGCGCCGAGCGCACGGAATTCACGATCACGTCTTGCTCGTTCCAGGCAGGAATAAGGATGGTCACCGGAGGGGTCAGGGGAGACCCGCGCAAGGCATCCAGGCCTTGATAGGCCAGCCGCCGCGTGTGAATCCAGGTGGCACGTAGCGAGAGCAACATGAGAATCGTGTAAATCCCATTGCCCAGGAAGAAGTACGAAAGGATGAGAAGATTGAAGAAGGTGATCGAGTTCTCGAGGAACAAACGCAAGCTGCTCATGGCGGTTATGTTCCTTTATGCCGCCAGAACGGACGGAAACTCCAGAACTTGCTGGAGGCCCGTTCCGGCGCTTGCCTCCAAAGAGGTTTCTTCCTGAAGCTGCATCTTGAAATGCGCAACAGGTAGGAAACGCTCCAGGAACTGTTGACGGACATGCGGGTTCGACATCCGGAGAACTCCGGAAAGGCCCAGGGGGGCGGCTTCGCTGGCGAATTGCTCGACCATCAGGGCTTCCACGCCGCCTGCGCCTTCGCCGTAGCCTTCGACGAGGGAGGCCATCAACCCCGAGCGTTCGATGACTTCCACGATTTGTTCCCGGGTGGCTTGATCCTGGGAAGTCAGGAAATATTCGTAGAGTTGTTGTCTTCCTCTGCGACCCAGGGCGATGAGGGTTTGCATGGCAGCCTCGCGGACCCGCCAGTGGGAGTCGCGCAGACAGTCGCGGATCCCCAGGAGGAGATAAGGGGTGGAATGACGGAGGTTGGCGAGGGCTCGCACCGCACGAAGGCGCACGTACCACTGAGGATCAAAGAGCAACTTGTACAGAACGCTTGTCGCGCGCGGGTCCGCGAGAAAGGCGATGATTTCTGCCGCGCGGCCCCGCACTTCCGCACTGGGATCACGGCAAAGGTTCGTCAGCAGTATTTCGGCGATTCCCGGTGAGCAGACTTCTGGCCTGAGGAGGAAATCCGATTCAAGCGCGGCGTCTCGGCAAACCATCACGCGAAGAATATCCGTGGCCAAAATGCGGATCCGCCGGTGCGGGTGACGAAGTGAGGACAGGAGAGCAGCGCTGCAAGTAAGGTCGAAGCAGGCCAGAGCGGCCTTCAGCGCTCGCGGCGAAGGAGACGCAGATTTCCCCAAGACTACTGCGTGGACCCGTCCGACAAGCGCGGGGAAACTCCCCGGCGCGCGGATGGTGGCCAGAGAGCGCAAGGCCACGGACTGGATATCGGGGTGCGGATCATCCAAGGCTCTGACCAAAAGCGGCCAGCTCGGTTGATGGCGCAGGATCCCCAGGTTCCGGATGCTCTTCGCGCGCAGCAGCAGGTGCAGAAGCGAGGAGGCCGGCGGGTGCAGAGAGGTTCCGCGCGGCGATCCCCGGCGGGTCTTTGGCTCTTCGCCCGTGGTCAGGCGATGCTGCCAAAGCCGGATCAATCCGAGCTCTGCGCATAAGGCCTGTAGAACAGCAACGGGCTTCTGTCCTACCCCTCCTGCAGAAAACAGAGGATCAAACAGAAGCTCCAGATCGGCGAGCGGCAATTCCCGCAGGGTGTTGATCCCATGAGCCGTGTATCTGCCGGAAAGCAAGGTCGCGAGGATAGGCCGGTAGTTGCTTTCGAGGGAGCGAAGATAGCCTGAGTAGCGGATCTGCTGCCTACGCCGGAAGATCGCCACGGCTACCAGCAGACAGGTTCCAATCAAAACGCAGACCAACATCATTAAGGCCCAGTGAGTTACGGGGTCGGTTTGATTAACCATGGGATTTCCGTTTCGCAGCGGCGGCGCAGGTCACTCGTGAGCAGGGCAAGGTTGGGGGGAAGTATAGAGGCGACTCGAGCGCTTGCGGATGCTGGAACCATCGCTGTCAAGTGGGGCATCGGAGCACCCCAGACAGAAAGTTCGGGGGATGACTAGGAGTATAGCCTCGACCACAGTTGCATGTCAACAATTATGTGATGAGATACGGCACGCATGAGTACTTGTTTCCGGTAAAATTGCCCGCCTCTTTACCAATTCCTGCGTCAATGTAGCCTAAACTTGTGTGGGTTGAGTGATTCCTCGTCTGTCGGGGAGAGTGAGGGACTGGCTTGTTGTGGTATTACCCACGTGAGAGAGCAATGTAAAGTTGGTGGATAGTTCCTAGTGCGCGTCCGGCCCGGACTTCTCCCAACCCGCCAGACCGTCCTGATATACCTTGACTTGCTCGAAGGGAAACCCGTGTTCCAGCAGGATGCGTCCGGCCGTACGGCTGGCGGCGCAGATGTCCCCGGACGATCGCCCGCTTTCATAAAGGACGATGACGCGGTCCTTAGGCAGGGAACTCCAGCGCTGCTCGATGTCGTCCACAGGAACATTGAGCGCGCTGGGAATTCGCCCTGCGGCATAATCTTTCGCCGGCCTCACGTCCACGAACAAGGGCTTGGGGTTGCTGGCGAGGAGTTGGCGCAGTGCGTTGCTGTCAATCATCGTGGGCTGTTTCTTGGCGGCCTCGGCTTCGCTGCAGGCAGCCGCGCTGGAGGCCTGAAAACCCGCGAAGAATCCCCCGGGGGCAGTGCCGAGTAGGCCCCTCGACGCTTGGCCGGGCTCACTCGCGACTTTGCCGGGAGCAGGTTTCCCGGAAATCCGGGCCGCTGCAGAGCCGGATCTCTGTTTGGGCGGCGCCAGGGCTGCGGGCGGCTCGATGCTCTTGGGCATGGCTATTGCGCGGCTGGCTAGTTCCTGATCGACAAGCTGAGAAAACTCTGCCACGGGCAGCGCGCCCTCAATCCTCTTCTGCCCGATGAAGAAGGTAGGTGTGCGGTCCACGCCGAGCGCCTTACCGTCGGCGAGATCCTGGCGGATACGCCCCGTGGTGGAGCCGCTGGTGAAGCACTGGTTGAACCTGGCCTGATCCAGACCGAGTTCGGCGGCGTCCCGCATCAGCCCATCGTCGCTCAAATCGGATTGCCGGGAGTAGATCTTGTCCACCCCTTCCCAGAACTTTCCCTGTTCGGCCGCGCATTCGGAGGCTTCCGCGGCTTTCTCCGCCCGGGGGTGGATGCGAACCAGCGGGAATTGCCGGAACACGAACCGGACCTGGCTTGCGTAGTGGGTGCGAATTTCCCGGGCCGCCTCTTCCCCGCGTACACAGACGGGGCATTCGAAATCTCCGAACTCGACCACGGTCACGGGCGCCTGGGGGTTGCCGGCTACATGACTGTCCGGTCTAACCAACTTTTCGGCCAGGGTCTCACTCGTAGCTTGGGGCGGGGGGGCTGGTAATTCGCCGTGGCGGGCGAGCAGGTAAAACGCCGGAACACCCGCGAGCAACGCGGCCACGCACACCGCGAAGTGGCTGCGTACCTGGGCAAGCTGCGCCGGTGGTTCGGGTTCCGGCGCAGCCCGAACGACGCTGTAGACAGCGAGCCCGCAGAGTGCGGTCATCACCAAGCCCGAAGTCACGCACCAGGTGCAAAACGCGTGGATCACGAAGCTTTGCAGGTATTCGAGGTAAAGCGAAACGAGGAATCCGACGCCGGTCATGCCCGCCAGGGCATAGCGAGCTAACTGTGCGAGTCGTGCGGAGGCGAGCGACTCCGCGACGATCACGATGGCCAGCAGCGCGTACCCGGCCACGCCGAACACCGGCATGGGCACGCCCCACAGGCTCGAATAGGCGCTGGCGCGGACGGCGTCGCAACCCGTCCCCAGGCAAACCATCGGCCGGGAAGGGGAGGTGTAGGTCCAGAGTAGGTAGAGCGAATCGAACAGTCCAAGTAGGCTTAAAGCCAGCGAAAGCGATTTCCGCATAGGAATCTTTTCTACAACTATCTCAGAGGCCCTTGAGCCGTCGGAGGTTGCACGTCAGGCGGCCGAAGCGCCCAATCGCACCTCGGGAGAGTCGCGGTCAGTTGCGCCCGCTTCGAAGAATTCACGAGGTTGAAAGCTGAAAAGGCCGGCCACGATATTCGACGGAAACTGCGCGATGCGGACGTTCAAATCGCGCACTACGGCATTGTAGTAACGCCGCGCAAACTGGATCTGATCTTCCACGCGGCTGATTTCGGACTGCAGCTCCGCGAAATTTTCCGCCGCGCGCAACTGAGGGTAATTTTCCGCCACGGCCCAGAGCGAGTGCAGAGCCTCCGTCAGCGCGCCTTCCGCCTGTGCGCGCGAAGCCGGCCCGCCGGCCGCCAGGGCGCGCGCGCGCGCGCCTCAGTCACCCTCTCGAAGGTCGTGCGCTCGTGCGCGGCGTAGCCTTTCACAGTCTCGACCAGATTAGGAATCAGGTCGTGCCGTCGCTTGAGCTGCACATCGATGTCAGCCCAGGCGGCGTTTGCCTGCACGCCCAGCTTCACCAAGCGGTTGTAGCTCGCCACCAGCCAGACGGCGAGCAGAACGATGATTAGGCCGACTGCCCATAGCACGAGTCTTCCTCCTTGGGAGCAGGCGCGAAAGCGAGCGCCTCTCTGCTCCGGAACCAGATTCCACGCACGCCGCACCGGCTGAGCCAACGCCCCCATCCCAGCATGACCGGGTGGGGATGCACCCACAGTTGGGTGTCCCGCGCCCCTGCGCCGTGAAGATCAGGGTCAAGCCTCGAACAGCGACTCCACAAACTCGCGTGGGCTGAAAGGCAGCAGGTCGTCCATTTTCTCGCCGATGCCCACGAACTGAATCGGCAGGCCAAGTTCGCGGGCGATGGCGATGACGATGCCACCCTTGGCGGTGCCGTCCAGCTTGGCGAGGATGATGCCCGTGGCGCCGCCGTGCTCGACGAACTGCCGCGCCTGCGCCAAGCCGTTCTGGCCGGTGGTCGCGTCGATCACCAGCAGCACTTCGTGTGGCGCATTGGGGATTTCCCGCGCCGCAATGCGGCACATCTTTTCGAGTTCCGCCATCAGGTTGAACTTGGTGTGCAGCCGCCCCGCAGTGTCCACGATCACCAGATCGAGATGGCGGCCTTTGGCTGCCGCGAGCGCATCAAAGAGGACCGCCGCGGGGTCGGCACCGGACTTCTGCTTGATCATCTCCAGGCCCAGCCGGCCCGCCCAGATTTCGAGTTGTTCGTTGGCGGCGGCGCGGAACGTATCGGCGGCACAGAGCAGCGGCCGGCGGTTCTGCTGGAGATAGAAATGAGCCAGCTTGGCGATGCTGGTGGTTTTGCCCACGCCGTTGACGCCCACCACGAAGATGACCTCTGGCATGCCCGCCGGGGGTTGCTGGGGTTTGGGGGCGGCGCCCTGGCCGGCCCCGGGATTCTCGAGAATCCTCAAGATCTCCTGCTCGACCGCCGGGCGCAGTTGGCGTGTCTCGGTGAGCTTGCGCTGGCTGACTTGTTGCCTCAACCGGCCCAGGATTTCCTGCGCGGTCTTTACACCCAGATCAGCGGTGATGAGCGTGGCTTCCAGGTCGTCGAGCACCGATTCGTCCAGAGCTGCCTTGGTCTCGACAATCTCCTCGATACGTTCCACGAGTTGGGCTTTCGTCGAGGCGACCGCCTGCTTCAGCCGGTCGAAAAAACCGGGTCGCTTCTCCTTTTCACTGGAACCAAACAGGGAGACCATAAACCCTCATTCTAGCGTGAACCGAAAAAGTGCGGGGACGAAATCACACCGGTGGGATGCCAACAGGGAACGACGGAGTTCGACAACCTGCCGTGACCGTCCCCCACGCAATTTGCCACCCTGGCCCGCGTCGGCCGAGTTTTCCGGGCTCGCCCTCGCCTTGTTGGGCGAGAAGGCGAGGGTCAGGGGGTTAGTGCGCAAGAGGGCTGCAACCCGCTCTCGGGTACACCTTTACGGGGATTAGCCTTGAGGCTGGGTAACTTGGTCCATGGGGGCCGCCACGACCTCCCTCCGCCGGGTTTCGAACTTGGCCAGGCTACCCTTGGCGTAGGCCGAATCCATGGCGTCCACGACGATGGGGTCATACTTGCCGCCGGCGTGCTTGCGCAGGATTTCCAGCGCCTTGGGAAACTCGGAGGCCGCTTGGTAGGGCCGGTCGGTGGTGATGGCGTCAAAGGTATCGGCCACGGCGATGATGCGCACCATGAGCGGTAGCTCATCGCCACTGACGCCGTCGGGGTAACCGCGGCCGTTCAGGGCTTCGTGGTGCCAGCGGATGCCGGGCAGCATCGCGGTGAGCTGTTTCACCTGGCGCACAATTTCATAACCCATCACCGTGTGCCGCTTCATGAGGTCAAATTCTTCGTTGGTGAGCACACCGGGTTTCTTCAGCACGCGGTCTTCGATGCCGATCTTGCCGACGTCGTGCAGGGTTGCCGCGATGCGAACTTTGTCAACTTCTTCTTCCGGCAGGCCCAGCTCTCTGGCCAGAATCACGGAATATTGCGCCACGCGCCCGGAGTGGCCTTTCGTGTACGGGTCTTTGGCGTCGACCGCGGCCGCGATCATCTCAATGGAGTCCATGAAGAGCTGGCGGTTTTGTTCCGAGGCCGTCCTCAGGTCGCCGATGTAGCGCTGGATGTCCTCGGCCATCTGGTTGAATGTTTCCGCGAGCTCGCCAATCTCGGTGTGGCTGCGGATCTCCGCCCGCTGGGTGAAGTTGCGCTGGGCAATGGAACGGGCCGTCTGGGTGAGCAAGTCGATGGGATGGGTAATGGTCTTTGCGGCGAGGAAGGCGATCACCAAGCTGAGCACCACGACCAGCAGGCCCCACTGGAGGGTTTGCTTGCGCATTTCGGAAACGATGAAGAAGGCACGGCTCAGCTTCCGCTGCACGATCACGCCCCAGCCCAGTTTCTGCGTCGGCGCGTAGGTGCCGAGCATGGGGACCATCTGGTTGCCTTGTTGCAGGTTGAACAGGGAAGTTTCCGCCACACGCGCGCGCCCGGCCCAGCCCAGGAATTTCTGCACAATGGGAACCGCGACCATATCCATTCCCGCAACCTTGTCGGGATCGGAAGAGGTAACCAAGCGCCCCGCGTTATCGACCACATAAGCTTCCAGGTCGGATTGCCGGTAGGTGTCCTGCAACTGCTGCGTGATCGGGGCGAGCGTTACCACGGCGCCGACCATCCCCAGGAACTGGTCCTTTTGTGTCATCGGTTCCGCCATCACCATGACCTGCTCGTTCACCCCGGAGCGCAATACCGTGAGCGGAATGCTGCGATACTCCTGTCCCTGGCGGGCTGCCAGGTATGCCGCTTCCAGGGCTTTGCGCAGGAAGGCGTCGGAGGTCGCGTTGAAGTTGCCGGCCTGCACCCCTCGTGCTTGGTCATTGAGCACGGTGGCATAAAGAACCGAGGGTCGGTCGGCCACGAAACCCTCCAGCGCCATGCGCAGGCCGGAATCCGTGGCGTACTTCGCGACGGGGATCCGCCTGGCGAGCGGCACCACCGTATCGGACAATTCTCTTAGTTGCTCATTGAGGTTCTCCATGTAGAGCGAGATGAACCGCGAAAGCGACTGGGAGGTGGTGGTCTGCAGGACCTTTTCCTGCGTCTCCAAGTTATCCTTGTTCATCGACATCATCTTGGACCCGTAGAACCACAGCGGAACCACGCTGATGCCGATCAGGATCAGCAGGATGACATACAGCATCCGGACACGTGTTCTTCCTTCAGGTCTCATTTATGCCCTCAGCATCTTAGGCAATCGTGGGGATGAAATCAATACCATGATTAACGCGCCCTCGTCGCGGCTTGTCCTCCGTCACCCTCGCGACAGCAAACCCTGGGAGCGACAGAGGGTCGCATGGTACAATGCACTTTCCGGTTGTTGCAGGGCAACCCAGACATTAGGGACGGGAAAATCCCAGGCGAGTTGGCACAGTTTGGGAGTCCCACTCATAAGACGCGGACAGACCATGCTCTGCCGCAGCGAGCAGGAGGCTAAAGATGTACCCAGAAGAATTTGTGCAACCCATGAGAGAGGAACTCACGCGCGTCGGCTTCCGGGAATTGCGCACCGCGGCGGCCGTGGACGCGCTCCTTGGCAAAACGCCCGGCACGGTGCTGATGGTGGTGAATTCGATTTGCGGGTGCGCGGCGGGCCGCGCGCGGCCAGCCGTCGCTCTGGCTCTCGAGCACAAAGCGCGTCCCGATGTTCTGGCCACCGTGTTCGCGGGCCAGGATGCCGACGCGACCAGCCAGGCGCGCAGCTATTTCGCGGGCTACGCGCCTTCTTCGCCTTCTATCGCCTTGCTGCGCGACGGCAAGCTGGTCTTCATGCTCGAGCGAAAAGATATCGAGGGCCGCGACCCATACGCGATCGCCGAAGACCTGACCCGCGCCTTCGACCGCTTTTGCGGCCAGCTCAGCGCCGCAGAAGCGAATTAAGTAGGGGCGGTTCGCGAACCAGGGCTGTCCAAATTCGCGAACTTTTCGAGTGCCCAACGCGGCTCTGCCGCCCGCAAAGCCCTTCCGCACAGACGCGCAGGCGCCTGCGGCGCGCCACTGTGTATGAAAAAGCCTGGATTCCCCCCTTCGGCAAGCTCAGGGCAAGCTTTTCGCGGGAATGACGGTCAGTGTCGCCCCCGCGAAAGCGGGGGTCCACTGCTTGTAGATAAATCCCGTGTTTTCAATGGCGGCTCCGGCTATTTTCATGGCAGCAGGCGGCGGAGCCGCAGGTCACCTCCCGTCGGATCGACCGTAATTTGGACAAGCCTGGTTC
>JAIQEZ010000129.1 GCA_020073545.1 Terriglobia bacterium
AGAAAGTTCCTTGCGGAAGCAGTGTGGCTTCCAATTCCCTTTTCAAAACCAGCTCCTCGAACAGCTTGTTCTCGCCGATGTACGTGGCGATGATCTTGGCGATTTGCCGGTTGCTGAGCCACCGGCCCACTCCGAATCCATCGACGCCGGCGTTGTTGCTGATTACCGTGAGATTTCGGGTGGCCTTGCAGCGCACCGCTTCAATCAGGTTCTCCGGAATTCCGCAAAGCCCGAAGCCTCCCACCATGATCGTCGCGCCATCGGGCACGTCGGCGGTCGCCGCATCGGCGTTCGCATAAACCTTGTTCAAGAAACCTCCTGGTGTGATGTCCCCATGCGGTCTCGGCCGGATTTCCCGGCCAGGGAGTGGCATGCCCTGCGCCCCTGAGAACCGCACTCAGCTCAGTTGGTAGAAAGCCTGCATGTTGCCCATATGCGGGTAGAGAGCGTAGCGCTTGATCTCCAGGATCTGCTTCAAATGGCCCAAGTCATGGAACGCCCACTCTGTGATCAGTTCCTCAGCGGAAATCTCCCCCACTTTTTCGTGGACCCCTTTGCGTTTCAATTGAGCGGGGCGGAGTTTTCGAAGCCACTGCACGTTGGCTCGACGCTGGCGCGCGAGACTGGCTAGGCTCCGCCGAGGGTCTATCTTGCTGTATTCCATCTCGGCTGCACGAGCCTCCTGATCGAATGACGGCAGGGTGGGGTTTTCCTGCTCGACCATCGCCACGACGCGCGACCGCATGCCGAGTTCCTCCACATCGGCCAGGTGCGCCAACACCTCCTGGACTGACCACTTGTTCGGTGCGGCGCGGGTCTGCATCTCCCGCCGCGACATCGTGGAAATTTCGCGCTGCAACTTCTCCGGGGTCGTCGTGAGTATTTCAAGAACCTGTTTCAGCATGAACCATCTCCCTGACCTTGCCTTAGCGGATGATTACGCGCCGGCCTGCCCTTCTCCCAGCGGCGGAAGAAGTTCGCAGCGAAAGACACCCAGCGTGCTAACTGTAGCGTTAGGTGATCTCGCGCAGCTTGTCGCGAAGGCGCGAGGCCTGCTGGAACTCGCGCTCCAGCTCGCGGTCACTCAAGTGCAATTTCATCGACTCCAGTTTCTGAATCAGCGCTTCCAGCGCCACCTGGAGGTTCTCGATATTCGTCAGGCAAATGTCGCGCCAGATGGAGTAAGGGCTCTCGGCCAGGCGAGTCACGTCGCGGAACCCCGAAGCCGCGAGTTCCAAGGGGAGCCCCCCTTCTGCGCCCTGGTCCGCGATCAGGCTGGCAAGGCTGGAGGAGAGGAGTTGCGGCAAGTGACTCAGGAAGGCGACCGCACGATCGTGACCCGACGCGTCGGTCCAGTACGGCTGCGCTCCGAGGGAGGTGAGGAGCGCCGTAAAGCGCTGCACTCGCGTATCGGATTGATGCGCGGGCGCGAGAGGAGTCAGCACGTAACGGGTCCGGTCAAAGAGCTTGGCATCGGCGTTTTCTACGCCCGAGCGTTCCTTGCCGGCCAGGGGGTGCCCGCCCAGGAACAGGGGCGCTTCTCCGAACACTTCCTGCGCCCGTTGGCAGATGAGCCGCTTCGTGCTGCCCACATCAGTCACGAGCGCGGTGGAGGCGCAAGCTTTCTTCAGCCCGGGCAGCAAATCGAGAATAGTTCCGACCGGCGTGGCCAGGATTACGAGATCCGCTCCGCGGACGGCCTCGGCCGCATCGGGATTCCCCTCATCGACCACTTCCCGGCCGATGGCGCGGTCAACGATCTCCTGACGATCGCAGCCGACGCGTCGGCCCGTGAAGCCCGCTTTCTTGAGCGCCAGCCCCCACGATCCGCCCACCAGGCCCAAACCGATAATCGCGACGCGACGAAATGTTCCTTCGGAATTTAGTTTTTCCAAGGTCTGAACTCACGGGAAATAAGCTCTCAGCGTTCAGCTTTCAGCAGTCAGCCTGTAGGGCCTGGCCGCCCCAAGGGGCGGCCCTACGGGCTGAAAGCTGCGCACTGCTTGTTGACCGCTACGTATCTCACAGCTTTCTCCCCACTACCGGCGCGATCATGCGTAGTTCTTTCATCAGTTGCTCGAACTGCTCGGGGAAGAGAGACTGCGCGCCGTCGCTCAGCGCCTTTTCGGGGTCGTTGTGAACTTCGATCAGCAGGCCGTCGGCGCCGGCGGCCAGGGCGGCGCGGGCCATGGGAGCAACTTTATCCCGTCGGCCCGTCCCGTGCGAGGGGTCGACCACGATCGGCAGGTGAGAAAGCTTCTTGATGACCGGGATGGCGGAAATATCCAGCGTGTTGCGCGTAGAGCTTTCGAAAGTCCGGATGCCTCGCTCGCACAGCACCACGTTGTAGTTGCCACCGGACATGATGTATTCGGCGGAGAGCAGCAACTCCTCGATGGTGGCGGAAATTCCGCGCTTCAGCAGGACGGGTTTTGAAACTTTGCCGAGTTCCTTCAGCAGGTTGTAGTTCTGCATGTTGCGGGCGCCCACCTGGAGCATGTCCACACGGTCAACCATGAGGGGAATCTGGGTTTGGTCCATGACCTCGGAAACGACGAGGAGGCCGTGCTTGTCCGCAGCCCGGCGCAGGAGTTCCAACCCCTGGAGGCCGATCCCCTGAAAACTGTAGGGGGAAGAGCGCGGCTTGAAAGCGCCTCCCCGCAAAACGCGCGCGCCGTGCTGCGCGACGCAGGCGGCCACGGTCTCGATCTGCTCGGCGCTTTCCACGCTGCACGGCCCGGCCATCACCACCACCTCTTCACCCCCGATGGCAACGTCCCGGCCCATTTGCACGATGGATCCTTCTGGGCGGAAATGCCGGCTGGCGAGCTTATAAGGTGCCGTAATCCTCAAAACTTCCTCGACTCCGGTGAGTAGCTCGATGTCGCGGGTATCGAAATCCACTTTGGCGCCCACCGCCCCTAACACCGTGTGGCGAGCTCCGGTCGAACGGTGGATATCGAAACCCATATCCATCAATTTATTAATAACACGTTGAATGTGTTCCTCGGTCGCGCCTTCCTGCATCACGACCACCATAAAGCATCACTCCTTCCTCAAGGAACCTCCGGTTTCCATGGCATGCCGCTCGAGTGAACGCGCCTCGTCAATGATGCGCTCAAACAGGCGGCATATGGCAGCGTCATCGAGGGGCCCACCGTTCGCCTTCACAACATTGCGCAGGATCTCGGCCTCGCGCTCCGGTTGCCACGCCGGAAGATCCAGTTGCTTCTTCATGTGGCCGATCTCGACGGCGCATCGTGAGCGCTCGTTCAGAAGTTTCACCAGTTGCTGGTCGATCTCGTCGATTCGCTTGCGCCACCCATCGAAATCGTTCATACGGGTTTTCCCCCCGTCCCTGCTTTGAGCCCGCGCACGAATTGTTCAATCGCCGCCGGTCCTTCCTGGGAATAGCGTTCTTCAATGGCATGCACGACCGCGCTGCCCACCACGGCAGCGTCCGCGTGCGCCTGCACCTCGCGAACCTGGGCTGCAGTCGAGATTCCAAATCCCACCGCGAGCGGCAGGGACGTGAACCGGCGCGCGCGCTCCGCCAGCGGCCGCACGCTCGAAGTGATCTCACTTCGCTCCCCGGTCACACCGGTCCGCGAGATGAGATAGAGGAAACCCGTCGAGAGTTTTGCCGCGCGTTCCAGCCGGTGGTCGGGCGACGTGGGTGAAGCGAGAAAAACCGTGTCGAGGTTCTGCGCCCGCATCGCGCGCAGGTAATTCTCCGCTTCTTCGGGGCTCAAGTCCACGACGAGTGCGCCATCGGCTCCCACCTGCGCAGCGGTCACAGCGAATTCCTCCAGGCCGTACTGTAAAATCGGATTGTAGTAGCTGAACAGGATCATCGGCGCCCGCACAGCCTTACGCCAGGCTGGAAACCGCTCCAGGATCTTGCGGAGCGTCGCCCCGGCGCGCAGCGCTCGCTCCGAAGCGCGTTGGATCACCGGGCCATCGGCGAGCGGATCGGAGAAAGGCACGCCCAGCTCGATCACGTCCGCTCCCGCTCGGTCGAGCGCCGACAACAAGTCTCCGGTGGCGTCCAAGGTGGGATCGCCCGCCGTCAGATAGACGATCAGGCCCTTCGCGTGCTGCACGCGCAGGTCGCGAAACCGGGCCTCAATGCGCGTTGTAGGTTGCGAGGGCATCCGAAATCCAAGAGAAGCGCTCAGCGATCAGCGTTCAGCTAAAGCTCGAAGCCGACTGCTGACTGCTGAGTGCTGATGGCTAAAATCATAGAATTCCTGCCGACTGAAAGATCCCCAAGTCCTTGTCGCCGCGGCCCGAGAGATTCACCAGAATCATCTGATCGCGCGGCATTCCCGGCGCGCGCTTGACAACCTCGGCGAGGGCGTGCGCCGGTTCGAGCGCGGGAATAATTCCTTCCACTTGCGAGAGCAGGCGCGCTGCTTCCAGCGCTTCCCGGTCGCTCACATGGGTGTACTCGACGCGTCTCCGGCGAAACAGCGCGGCATGCTCAGGCCCCACGGCGGGATAGTCGAGTCCCGCCGAAACCGAGTGGGTGCTGGCGATCAGGCCGTCTTCGGTCTGCAACACATAAGTGTACGAGCCGTGGAGCACGCCCGGCTTTCCTCCCGCGAAGCGCGCCGCGTGCTCGCCCAGATCCGGCCCTCGCCCGCCCGCCTCCACACCTACCATCTTCACACTCGTGTCGGGAATGAAATCGTAGAACAGGCCGATGGAATTGCTCCCTCCTCCCACGCAGGCACAGAGCAGGTCCGGGAGTCTTCCGACGCTCGCGAGAATCTGCTGGCGCGCTTCCTGGCCGATGATCCTTTGAAAGTCGCGCACCATCATCGGGTAAGGATGCGGGCCCAGCACCGATCCCATCAGGTAATGAGTGTCGTGGACGTTCGTCACCCAGTCGCGCATTCCCTCGTTGATCGCGTCCTTGAGCGTTTTCGTCCCTGAGGAAACGCAAACTACCTGCGCGCCGAGCAGCCGCATGCGGAAGACGTTGGGAGCCTGCCGCCCCATGTCTTCCTCGCCCATGTACACGACACATTCCAGGCCCAGCAGCGCCGCCACGCTGGCCGTCGCCACGCCGTGCTGACCCGCTCCTGTCTCCGCCACGAGGCGCGTCTTGCCCATCCGCTGCGCGAGCAATCCCTGTCCCAGGCAGTTGTTGATTTTGTGCGCGCCGGTGTGCAGCAGGTCTTCGCGCTTCAAATAAATCTGCGCGCCGCCCAAGCGTTCGGTCAGCCGCTGGGCGGGGAAGAGTGGAGTCGGCCGGCCGGCGAAGTCTTTTAGCAGCCGATCCAGTTCTGCCTTGAAGTTCGGGTCGGTGCGAGCAAGTTGGTAAGCTTGCTCCAGTTCCTCGACCGGATGCATCAGCGTTTCCGGCACGTAGCGGCCACCAAATTCGCCGAACCGCCCACGTGCGTTCGGCCCGGTGTTGGGTTCAGATCGCATGGTCGATTGATCGATCGGCACGCTCAACCTCTCGGAAAAAAGCCTGCAGCTTGCCGGCGTCCTTGACGCCGGGCGCGGCCTCGACGCCGCTGGCCACGTCCACCGCGAAGGGCCGAACTTCGCGTATCGCCTGTCCTACGTTTTCGGGTGTCAACCCGCCGGCCAGGATGATCGTCCCGAATCGATTCGCCTCCCGGGCCAGGCTCCAGTTGAAGGGCTTGCCCGTCCCGCCGGGGAGTTTTGGGTCGTAGGCATCCAGCAGGAACGCGTCGGCACGTAGTTCCCGGAGCGACTCAGCTTGGAATCCGTCGGTGACCGCCACGGCTCGAATCAGCTTGAAATTTGCCAAGGCCCGGTCCAGCGGCGGCAACTGTGCGCCGTGCAATTGCACCGCGGTGACCCCGGCCCCCTGAGCCACGCCCGCCACGCGCTCGTCCTCCGTTTCATCCGCGAAGACAGCGACAGCCGTTAGCAGGGGAGGTAGTTTCATCACAATCTTTCGTGCCGATGCAGGCGGGATATACCGCGGCGAGGGTATATAGAAATTAAAGCCCAACGCCGCAGCTCCCAGTTCGACGGCAAGTTGCGCGTCTTCCAGCCGCGTGATCCCGCAAATCTTCACCCTTGTCGGCATCTTTCTCTTCCACTTCAGTCGCTGAGGCTACCAGCTAGCGGCGTGTTCAGTTCGTCCGACGTTCTGGAATGGCGCGCCCGTGCAAACCGGCCAACAACTCCCGCAGAGCTTGGCCCGGGTCCGGCTCCGTCATCAGGCGTTCGCCGATCAGCACCGCATCAAAGCCTGCGTCCGCCAGGCGCCGGAGGTCCGCGGCCGTTCCGATCCCGCTCTCGCTGACGGTGATGCAGCCGGGCGGTATCTTCTCTCGCAACTGGAACGAAGTGTCCAGGCTCACTCTTAGGGTTTTCAGATTGCGGTTGTTCACGCCGATCATCCGAGCGCCGGCCGCGAGTGCCCGCTCCAGTTCTGGTTCTGTGTGAACCTCAACCAGGGCGTCGATTCGCAATCGCTGGCACAGCTCGATCATCCTCCGCATGGCTCGATCCGGCAACACGGCCACGATGAGCAGCAGGGCGTCGGCCCCCGCCGCCACGGACTCGTAGACCTGGTAACTTTCCAGGATGAAGTCTTTGCGCAGCACGGGCAGCTCCACGGCACCGCGTGCCTCCACCAGGTCGCGGAGTGAGCCGAGAAAGTACTGCTGCTCCGTCAGCACGGAAAGTGCCGCCGCCCCTCCGGCCGCATAGCCTAGAGCGATCTCGCGGCGACGATATTGCTGCCGCAGTAGTCCCCGCGAGGGCGACGCGCGCTTGAGCTCCGCAATCACGCGCAATCTGGCTCGGGCGGAAGGCCCGGCGCGGGGGGCGACGGCCGCGGCAAAATCGCGCCGGTCCTCCCGAGCCTCCGCCGCCTGCTGCACCCGCTCCAGGGGGAGGGCCAGGCGCGTGTCGTCCAGCGCGCGCCGGCGCGCCGAGACGATATTGTCGAGGATAGTCCTCTCCACTTCATCCGTCATCGGGGTCAGTTCTCGCTAGACTAGATACGCTACCGTGCCGGAATGATAAACTCCCAATGTATGCTGTGCCTCAGTGCAAAGTCAAGAACGCCGGCCGCGCGGCGTGTCTTCTTTTTACAGCGCGAAAAGCACGCCGTCGGTTTAGGGAGACGGCGCCGCTGCGCCTGGAAAATGGGCTGCAATTCTCACGGGAACGTCCTATAGTGTGCGGTTGCTCGTTGGGTCCGAAGGAATCGTGGAGGGTTTCATGCCTGACGTTGTCACCTTTGGCGAAGCCATGATTCGTCTATCGCCGCCACACTTCCAGCGCCTGGAGCAGACGGCGACGTTGGACGTTCAAATCGGCGGCGGCGAGCTGAACGTCGCCGTAGGCGTCGCCCGCCTGGGTTTGAAGAGCGCCTGGGTCTCTCGCCTGCCACAGAATTCCCTGGGACGCCTTACAGAAAACCGCGCCCGCCAAGCCGGCGTAGACACCTCGCACCTGGTATGGGCTTCTGACGTCGAGGCCCGCCTGGGCCTCTACTTTGTGGAGTTCGGCGCGGCGCCCCGTGCCAGTTCCGTGCTCTACGACCGCCGAAATTCCGCCGTCAGCACCATCCAACCCGGCGAAGTGGATTGGAAGAAAGCCATGCAAGGCGCCCGCTGGTTTCATACCAGCGGCATCACCCCGGCGCTCAGCGATTCCGCCGCGGCCGTTGTGCTTGAAGCCTTGAAGGCCGCCAGGCAAGCCGGCCTTACGGTCAGCTACGACCTGAACTATCGCGGAAAATTGTGGTCGCCGGAAAAAGCCCAGTCCGTGCAGGAACCTCTCATGGAATACGTGGACGTTCTGATCACCACGGAAGAAGACACGAACGTGGTCTTCAAGATCAAAGCGGAAGGGAAGACGGAGGAGAAAGGGTTCACGCAAGTCTCAGCCGAGTCGTATAAAGAAGTCGCGCGGCGGCTCCAGGAGAAATTCCATTTCCAGGCCGTGGCTATTACTCTGCGCGAGAACCCGCTGGTGTGGCGCAACACCTGGACCGCCATCGCCTACGCGGACGGCAAGGTCTACGACGATGTGAAGTACGAACTGGAAATTGTCGACCGCCTGGGTGGCGGCGATTCCTTCAGCGCCGGCTTCATCTATGGACGCTTGGCGAAAGATTCTTACCAAGCCGCGGTCCGTTACGGCAACGCCTTCAGCGCGCTGAAACATTCGATGCCCAGCGACTTCAACTGGGCGACGCTACAGGAAGTCGAGAGCCTGCTCAAGGGTGCGAGCCTTCGGATTGCCCGCTGACCGGATTTTAGATTTTGGATTTAGATAGGACCGCAATTAGCAGTCAGCACTCAGCGGTCAGCGATCCGTCAGAGTATTAGCTGAAAGCTGAATGCTGATCGCTGAGAGCTCAGACCATCAAAATCTAAAATCCAACATTAGGGGAGGAACCGATGTCTTGGTCAAAAGCAAAATCCCTGGCACTGATTCGGGAAGTCGGCGTGGTGCCGATTGTGCGCGCACCTTCGCCGGAAGACGTCCTGCGCGCGGCGGAAGCCATCATCGCAGGCAACATCGGCATCGCCGAAATCACCATGACCGTTCCGAACGCCCTCCGGGTGATGGAGAAGGTGGCGGAGAAATTCGGCGACAAGGTTCTGCTCGGCGCAGGGACGATCCTCGACCCGGAAAGCTGCCGCGCCGCGCTGCTTGCCGGAGCGGAATTTATTGTCACCCCTTCGCTCAACCTGCACGTCATTGAGGTGGCTCGTCGTTACAGCAAACCTTGCATAGTTGGCGCTTTGACGCCCACGGAAATCGTCACCGCCTGGCAGGCCGGTGCGGACATGGTGAAGATCTTCCCGTGCGGACCCGTCGGCGGCCCCCGATACCTCAAGGCGCTCAAAGGGCCTTTCCCGCAAATCGAATTCGTGCCGACCGGCGGTGTCAATCTCGAAACGACTCCCGAATTCATCAAGGCGGGAGCGGCTGCGGTCGCAGTAGGTGGTGAACTGGTCGATCTCAAGGCCTTGCGCGAAGGCAGGCTGGACGTGATCTCCGCCAACGCGCGCAAGTACGTGGAAGCCGTGCGCGCCGCACGCGCTTCCCTGGGAAAGTAGCACGGCCATCCCTTCGGCCGGTTCAGGGCACGCTCCAGCCGTGGAAGCATGCTTTCGCGGTGAGAACTGTCCCCTGCGTTTCCGCTTGCGCAAGGATGGTTCAGAGCCCAGCATCAAGTTCGGGTCGACGCGGCGCGGCTGGCCAATCTTTCCCTTCTGACACTCCCAAACTGTGGCAAAATAGCAGTCTCAAAGGCGTTCAAGGGCTGGAATTCGCAAACACACGGTTGCAGGTTTCCGCAGCCAGAAATCTCCTGGGAGGAGTTACAGATGCGCTATGTACTGGTGGCAGGTCTCTCGCTCATGTTGTGCGGCGCCGTTCGCGTCGGCCTGGCAGCCGACAAGGAAGCGGAGCGGCTGGAGAAGTCGGCGGAAGTCATCACCGACATCATGAAGACTCCCGAGAAGGGTATTCCGCACGATTTGCTCGACAAGTCGGTCTGCGTAGGGATTATTCCCTCAGAGAAAAAGGGTGCCTTCGGCGTGGGCGGCAGTTTCGGTCGCGGTGCGTTGGTCTGCCGGCGCGGAGGCAACGGCCCCTGGGGCGCGCCTTCCATGTTCACCGTGGGCGGCGTCAACTTCGGTTTCCAGATCGGCGGCCAATCCACGGACTTCGTTCTGCTGGTGATGAACGGCAGGGGCGCGGAGAAACTTCTGCAGAGCAAGGTCAAGCTGGGCGCGGACGCTTCTGCGGCGGGCGGGCCGGTGGGCCGCTCTGCGGAGGGCTCCACGGACCTGCAACTCCACGCGGAGATCCTGACTTACTCGCGCTCGCGCGGCGCCTTTGCAGGCGTCTCACTGGACGGCCAGGTTCTCAAGCAGGATGACGACGCGAACGAGCGGCTTTACGGCCGCAAGATCGCACCCCTCGACATTCTCTTTAAAGACACCGTGGCCGTGCCACCGGCAGCCGGTCCGCTTGACGGCGCGCTGACCCAGTCTTCGCCCCACGGTGGCGAGCCGTTCCAGCCGAAATAGCGAGCGTGGATTTTCCCACGCGCTTCATCGCTCGAGCGCTGGTTCTTCACAACGCTGCTTCCGGGGGTTCGCCCTCCGGCAGGAATACCCGGAAGCATGCCCCTTCTCCAGGCTCGCTCGCTAGGTGAATCCACCCGCGGTGATCGTCCACAATCTTGGAAACGATGGAGAGTCCCAACCCTACGCCACTTTCCTTGGTGGTGAAGAAGGGGTTGAAAACCTGCCCGCGCAGCTCGGCGGGAACGCCCGGGCCGGTGTCTTCAAAAGTGATCTCCACGCCGCGCCGCCCGTCGGATTGCGCGACCGCCGCCGCCACGCGCAGCTTGCCGCCCCCGGGTCCCATGGCCTCGTAGGCATTGAGCACCAAGTTGGTGAACACCTGCTCGGCCAGTTCGTGGTCCACGGAGATTTCCGGCAGCGCGGCAGCGAATTGCCGCTGCACTTCCACCTGGGCGTCCGGCCAGCGGTCGCGCGCCGCCTTCAGCGCCCGCTCGATCAAGGGCGGAATCTGCTCCCGGCGCCGCTCGAGTTTGAGCGGCCGGGCGAAATCGAGGAAGCGCGTCACGATGCTGTTCAGGCGGTTCACTTCGCTTGAAATGTATCCCGCCATCTCGGTGGTGATTGGGTCTGCGGCTGCAAGCTTCCGCATCAGGGTTTCCGCCGAGCCCTTGATCACCGCCAGCGGATTCCTTAATTCATGCGCCAGCCCGGCCGAAAGCTGGCCCAACGCCGCCAGTCGCTCGGAGCGCCGCGCCTCCTCCTGCGCCGCCTCCAGCCGCCGGTTCGTCTCCGCCAAAGCCTCGGCGAGTTGCCGGTAGCGCGTCGCCTGCCGGCGATTCTCCGTGACGAATCGATTCACGACGATGGCGGCGAGAAAGAAAAACAGATTCCGGATGGCCAACTCCGTGGCGCCCTCTGCCGTCACCTCGTATTCGCTGAGCACCCAAAGCACGAAGGAGCAGTAAACCGCCGAGGTCAGCACGGTCCACGCCATCGTGGCCCACGCATCGAAGAACATGGCCGCCGTAACCACCGGCACCAGGTAAATCAGGTAATAGCTGCTCAGGATCCCGCCCGTGTGATCCACCAGCAGCGAGGCCAGCAGGATCTTCAGGATGACACTGTAATTGCGCCCGCGCGCGGGAACCCATCCCAGGAAGCGACGTTCGAGGATCTGGAACACCCCGATGGCGAGCAGGGTAAGCTGTTTGTGGACTTCGAGGCGCGGCTGCAATACCGCCAGCCCGCCTAGAAACGCCAGCCAGAGCAGGTCCATCCACGCGAAACTGCGCCGTTGTGCCATGTCGCCCGATTGACCTCCACCAATTTAGCACGGACCGCAAGCCCGGTGCGACGGCGACGGTCACCGCTTGCTGGTTCTACGATGTTATACTCGGCTCGTGCGCACCCCAACCCGGCGCGCCCGCGAATTGCGGCGTAGCCAGACCGAAGCTGAGAAAGCGGCATGGTATTTGTTGCGCGGCCGAAGGCTCGGCTCGAAATTTCGCCGCCAATGCCGCATCGATAACTGGGTCGTCGATTTCTACTGCTTCGAACATCGACTGGCGATCGAGTTGGATGGCGGTGTTCACTCGCAGCCAAGCCAAATGCGGAAAGACGCCCGGAAAGACGATTATTTGAGGACTCTCGGGATATGCTTGCTGCGGATTCCGAAGGGGTTGGTGCTGGAAGATCCGGAGGAGTTCCTGCGCAAGCTGCGGGAAGCCATCGGGGTGACGATGGGTCAGGTGGCGCCGAGATGACCAAGAAACCCCTCACCCGCCCGCCCCCCGGCGCGGACACCCTCTCCCGTGGAGTTTGTGTGGCAACTCGATTGGGGGAGCCAATGGTCTTGAGGTATGGCCCCGCATCCTAGGTTTTCGCCTGATCGTGAAGGGCGAGGCGGGCGGGAAGCACTCCTCGCGGGTCCCCTAGCGCTTGGTGAGCATGCGCCACATCCGGGTTAGGTTGAAGGCCGTGCACAGCAGCGCCACTTCCGTTCCCAGCTTGCTCAGCCCTCGCAACCGGAAGCGCCGCATGCCGCGTTGCTCTTTCAGCACTCCGATCACCGGCTCCACCAACGCCTGACGCCGCCGGTAGCGAGCCGGGCCCGCCGGACTCCGCAGCTTCGCCCGCATGCGCCAGTGTGGGGGAGAATCTCCCGCCATCTTCAGCGGGCCGCGTCGCTTTTTCAGTTCTCCGGTCAGATGCGCGTCCGGCAGATACCCTTCGCTGCCCCGCGGCTCCAGTTCCTTCAAGTTCTGCACCGAAAAGAAGCCGCTATCGGCGCTCACCTCCTGCGGCCCTTCCCCGCACGTCGCCTGCACCTGCTCGACCATGGGCAACAGCGAGGCCCTGTCGCTAACGGCTTGCGTCGCCCGTTGCCCCACGAGCAGGTGATCGTCACTCACCGCCAAGTCCACCGTGTAGCCCAGCGTGAAACCGCCGCCGCTCTGGTGCAGAAAACGGCTGTCGGGATCGGTCACCGACAACTGCCGAGCTCCCAACTTCCTCAGCTTCTGCAATTTCTGCTGGGTCTCGGCGAGTTGCTGCTCAAGTTGTTCCCCATAGCCTGCCTCCACCTGCGTCCCCGGCTCTTCGTTCGGGTCCGCCGCATCGCATTGCTGCTGCCAGCGCCGAATCGCCCGCCGCGTCTTGACCCGTCGCTGACGCAACTCCGGCTCGGTCTCCATCCGGCGGCGAGAGGCGTTGGCTCGCACCCGCGTCGAGTCAATGGCGACATGACCCAGCCGCCCCATCCCCAGTCCGCGCGCCACCTCCACCACTTCCAAAAACAGGTCGTTGATCGCCCGCCGATGCCGGGTGCGAAAATCATTCAGCGTCCAGTGGTCGGGCGTGGCCCCGCCCGCCAGATAGCGGAACGCCAGATCCTCCCGCACCCGCTGCTCCAGCCGTCGCGAGCTGGTCACCTGCAGGCCGTAGGCGTACAACCACAGCTTCAGCATCAGCGCCGGCGCGTAGGCCAGTCGCCCTTCTTCTCCGTACTCCTCCTCGAAGGCGCTCAAATCCAGGCGCTCCACCACCTGGTGGAGAAAAAAGCACAGGTGACCTTCCCCCAGCACATCCTTCACACTGGGCGGCAACAACCAGGCTTGATCTGGTTCGTAGGGCAGAAATCTCATCGCGGGCCTCCTCGCCCGCGTTCCCTGCACGTGCCCAACCGAGAGTTAGCACACAGACTCCAAGGGAGAGGGCTGGCGGACTGCAGGAGGTCGAGCACCGGCGAGCCTTCTACGACCATCTTGACGCCGGAGCCGAAGAAGCAGATGGCACCGGGCAAAGTGTTGTTCTCCAGTAGCAATTGCAGGTACTTCCGCAGCAAGGTGTGTAGCAAAGCAGGATCGGCGACGCCCATGCCGTCGCGCATGACCTGGATCATTACTGATTTGCCGCCCTCACGGTCAGTCAAAGTCCTCACCTCCTAGGTCGCGAGAAGCCATTTCCAGACAACGGGAAGCCCCGGCCAGCACCTTCCTTACGAGGTGTCAGACTCATCAACGTAACAGATGTACATTGGGCGACCGAGAGGCGCTCTGGCCGGGAAAAAGAAAAGCGACTGGGCTTTTAGGGCCTAAACCCCAAATCGAGGCGCTTGGCGACTCATCCCAGACGCGACACCAATATAGTGTGTCACCAAATAGATGTCAAGAGGTACGAGGGAACGTATTATGGGGGAGTGAAATCCGCCGCCCCGCTGTTTCCGCGGCTAATGGTAGCGGATTTGGATTTTGGCATGGAGGGGAATCAAGGTGTAGTCAAACTCTTCCAGCCCCTCATCCTTTTCGGTGATAACCAGGAGGTATTTCCCGATCTTGGCGATGAGGCCGGTGGAGGTAATCTTGGAGCCCACAAAGGTGTTGCCGTCGCGCATGGCGTCGAAGTCTGGCAACTTGCCGCGTGTGGTGCTATGCGCATCTTCCCAATCCACTTCGCCAGGCCGGAATCGGACCCCGCGAATCATGACACCCTTTGGCTTGGCCATGGCCACTCCATCAATTGCGATGCTATTAGGGCTGGCAGAACACCGCCGCCTGGCAGTTTGTCGAAAACCTCGCTGGGGCTGTTATTCCCAAGAGACCGTCGCGACGGACGACGCAAACTCTCGCAGGCTGATGTGGCAACAATGAAGATTCTTCTCCCGCTCCGTCGAAGGCCCGCCGATCTTCACGCCGGGCGGGATCAGGATGACATCCTTGAGAGGTTTTTCAACAAACTGCTAACTCTACAAGGCTACCGACCATTTCCGCAGGTTGCAAGACTTATCTTCATTGATTTTTTGCCTATGCCCTGAGGAGTAATCCGCGTGGCTCTAAGTCCTTGAAAGCAAGTCGCTTGGCGGGCCGACTTCGGTTGGAAAGGCTGCATAGGATCCCCAGTCGGAGCGAACCGGAACGACGCCTGAGAATCCGACACAATCTCCCTTTCTGGCGCCCCCAGATTCTTCGTAATTTATTCATTCCAAGTCAATTAACTCAGAATTCGCCTGCCTGCGCTCCAAAGCGAATAGGGATGGCAAGCCCCACGATCGGAGATTCTGTCCTCCCCGCCCGTGCGGGCCACACTCCCCCGCTTCGTTATCGGCAGGGAGGCATGGGACGACGAGGAGAACTCGCCGCCGCGCTGGGGGTTTACGGACCCCGGGCACGATGCGGGACTCGCAAAGTGACCCCTCACCCGATCCCGCAAGCGGGATCACCCTCTCCCTCTCGGAGAAGGCTATGGATTAGGATTTGCGGCGAGCAGGAAAGCGGGGCGCGGCGAGGGGTGAAACCCGCCGCGCCCAGGGAATGGAATCAACGGACCGGGATGGCGGTGAGCCGCTTGGGCCCGGCCTCCAGCACGTGCTCGGGGCACTCGCGCATCATGAGCTTGAAGTTCTCAATGAAGCGCGCGGCCAGCGCGTCGTATTTCTTGTAATAGTCTTCGCGGCTTGGCCAAGTGTTGGCGGGGTCGAGGATTTCCGCGGGCACGCCCTCGCACTTCTTGGGGACGTCGAACCCGAAGACGGGATCCTTGTGGTACTCGACCTTCTGGAGTTTCCCGCTCAGTACGGCGTTCAGCAGCGCGCGGGTGTACTGGATGCTGATGCGCTTGCCGACGCCGAACGGCCCGCCCGTCCAGCCGGTGTTCACCAGCCACACCGCGGCTTGGTGCTTGACGATCTTCTTCTTCAGCAGCTCCGCGTAAGCGTAGGGTTGATGCACCATGAACGGCCCGCCGAAGCAGGTGCTGAAGGTGATTTGCGGCTCCGTGCCCAGGCCAATTTCCGTTCCGGCGATCTTGCTCGTGTAGCCGGAGATGAAGTGGTAGATGGCTTGGTCGGGGGTGAGCCGTGCGATGGGAGGCATCACGCCGGAAGCGTCGCAGGTGAGGAAGATGACGTTCCGGGGATGGCCCGCGCGCTTTTCGGGCAGGTGATTGTCGATGTAGGCGAGTGGATAAGCGGCGCGCGTGTTCTCCGTAATCGCGTCCTCGTTCAAATCCACCCGGCGCGAGACGGGATCGTAAACCACGTTCTCGAGGATGGTGCCGAAGCGGCGGGTGACGGCGTAGATTTGCGGCTCGGCTTCCGGCGAAAGCCGGATGACCTTGGCGTAGCAGCCGTCCTCGAAATTGAAAACGCCGTTATCGCTCCAGCCGTGCTCGTCGTCGCCGATCAAGTGGCGCTTGGGGTCGGCGGAAAGCGTGGTCTTGCCGGTGCCGGAAAGGCCGAAGAAGATGGCCACGTCGCCGTCCGCGCCCACGTTGGCCGAGCAGTGCATGGACAACACGCCTTCCAGCGGCAGCAGGAAGTTGAGCACGGTGAAAATGGTCTTCTTGATTTCACCGGCGTAATTCGAGCCGCCGATAATGGCCAAGCGCTCGCGGAAATTGAGGATGATGAACGTGTCGGTGCGTGTGCCATCCACCATGGGCGAAGCCAGGAAGCCCGGCACGGCGATCACCGTGAATTCCGGCACGTGCTTCTTCAGCTTGTCCTGATTGCGGATCTTCAGGAACATAGTGCGCGCGAAAAGGCTGTGCCAGGCCTTCTGCGTGATGATGCGGATGGGCATGGAGTAGTCGGGATCGGCGCCGGCGTAGCAGTCCTGCACGAAAACGTCGCGGCCCTGCAAGTAGCCTTGCAGGCGCGTCAGCAGCGTACTGAAGCTTTCGCCCGTGAAGGGGCGATTGTAAGTGCCCCACCAGACGCGCTCTTCCGTGGATTGCTCGCGGACCACGAACTTGTCCGCCGCCGCGCGCGCCGTGTGCTTGCCGGTCGAGACCAGCACCGGGCCCATGTGCACTAGGCTGCCCTCCGAGCGAAACACGATCTCCTCGTAGAGCGCCGCGGTGGTCAGGTTCCAATAGACGCGCCGCAGATTCACCAGACCGTGGTTCTGCAACCCGTAGTCACTTGCCAGAATTCCGGCTTCTTTGGAAGCCGGCGAGACGATATCAAGGTAGATGTTCATAATGAGTCCCTTCGCAGCTATCGGCGCTCAGCTTTCAGCGGTCAGCTCCTGGCCTTGACCTTTCCCAGGAGGGAAGCAAGCATGCGCTTCACTTCGACAACGTTTCTCGTGAGCTGGTTGAAGGCCTCGTCGCTGAGATAACGTAAATCGTGGGCCAGCAGCAGATGGTATTCCAACTCGCTCGCTGACCCCATCGCCACCTGAAGAAATCGCCCAAATTCCGGGTCGCCTCCTCTGCCACAGCCTTCTGAAATGTTTGCCGGCACAGAACCGGCCGTGCGCCGCAACTGGCTTGTGAGCGTGTAAAGCTCCTCCTTTGGGAAATTCCCGGTTGCTTTGTACACGGCCAAGGCCAGCGCATGGCTCTTTTTCCAAACGTTGAGATCCTTAAAGTTTTTCAATATGGTTCTTCCCCACCAGCCAAGCGGTTGAAAAAGCTGACTGCAATGAATTAGCCAGTTAGCATGCAGCTTTCGGCAGTCAGCCAAAGCTCTTGCTGAAAGCTGAGCGCTGATTGCTGACCGCTGTACTTAAAGCCAATCCCTCACCAGCTTCCGGTCACCGAGATAGAGCTCGTTGGGCGAGTTGGGATCGAGCGCCCACTGGATGCGCTCGAGTCCTTCCGTGATGTCCTTCATGGTGCCGCAGTAGCTGAGCCGCAAGTGTCCCTCGAAACCGAATTCCTTGCCGGGCACCGTCACCACCCGCACCTTCTGCAACAGGAAATTCGCCAGCTTCTGCGAATCCTTCATGTAGGCGCTGAAGTCGGGGAAGCAATAGAAGGTGCCCTCGGGCTTCGAGACCTTCACGCCGGGGATGGCCTCCAGCCGGTCGAACATCACGTTGCGATTGTTCTCGAGCGTCAGGCGCAGGCTTTCGACGGAAGCTTGCACGCCGTTCAGCGCCCCCACGGCCGCCCACTGCGAAGGCGCCGACGGGCCTGAGGTCTGCTGCGATTGGATGTTCCCCATCGCTTCCGTCACTTCGCGGTTGGCGATCGCCCAGCCAATGCGGAAGCCCGTCATGGCGTAGGTCTTTGACACGCCGTTGATGACCACCAGCTTGGATTGTTCCAGCGGGGCCTTCATGTAGTCGTAGCAGAGCGGCGCGGTCTTGCCGTCGAAGACCAGGCGATTATAGATATCGTCCATGATGAGATAAAGGCTCTTCTTCTCGCAGAACTCCACCATCTCCGCGATGAAGTCGCGCGAGTACATGGCGCCGGAAGGATTGTTCGGACTGTTCAGAATGATGGCCTTCGTGTAGGAACCCACGGCGTCCGCAACCTCGCGGGCGGTGGGGTAGAACGTGCCGTCTTCCGCCGTCACCACTACCGGCACGCCCCCGGCGAGCTTGACCATCTCCGGATAACTCACCCAGTAGGGCGCGGGGAAAATCACTTCTTCCTTTGGGTCCAGAATCGCGTGCATCAGCACCATGAGGGCTTGCTTGGCGCCGCCCGAAGCCAGAATGTTATCCGCCGAGACGAGCTTACGATAGTGTTCCTCTGTGTAGCGAACGATGGCCTTCTTCAAGGAGGGAATGCCGTCGGGGGGTGTGTAGCGGACTTCGCCGGTGTTCAGCAGCGACGCGCAGTTGATCACCGCATCGATCGGCGCCTTGCTTTTCGGCTCACCGCCGCCCAGGTGAATCACGGGCTCGCCCTTTTCCCTGAGCAGGGCGGCGGTTTCGTTCAGCTTCAGGGTGGGCGACTCATTGATGGATCTTGCAAGTTGACTAAGGCTCATAGCAATTCGTTCCTTCCCATGAGATGTTTCCGGGCAGGTCCATAAAACCACATTGCGCTCTTTTGCGCTAGACCTGCCTTTTTATAGGAAGCATAACCGTTTCGCAAGAAGACATAAAGTCCCACTCCAAGCGGCACACTCTTTGCTGGGCAGGCCGGTCGCGAGGGACCCGGCGCGAGGTGAGAAACGAGCGGTGGGGTGGAAGAGCGTGAGCCTTCTCAACTAGCCTATAGGATTTCGTCTGGTCAGGGGCACGACGGTCGCTGCCGGGCCGCGAATACTGGCGCCCTCGGGTTGCCACCGCGGGAAGGGCGGGGGTCGCCGCGTCGAGCTCGGCGCGGATGCGCGCGCGACGAGCTATGTGTTTTGGCTCCCCTCCTGGCTCAGAAGGGGGCCGGGGGGCGTTGGGATAACCCGACGTTTCCGTGAGGAAAGCTGCTGCGGTATCTACAAACGGTGGAGTGCGGCATCGACCTGCGCACGATCAAATCCAGGCAGAGACTCAAGGAGGCCAACGGCCACGCTCAGCCGCGGCCGCCCAGAATCTGTACAGCGGCCGTCGGGCGCGCCGCCGTGTTAGCCGGGACCTGATTCAAACGCCTCAAGGCAGTTGGGCGGGATGATCCACTTCGGAAAGCACACCCTGCACCATGCTCGACTTATGAACGACCTGGCAGGACGCCCAGACCGGTCCGATGCATCACGGCCCGAGGATCTTTGCCCCACCGTGAGACTTGTCACCGTGATCCACCCAAGTGCCAGTCGCAGAACTCTGCGAGAGAGTGAAGGTATAGGCCACGTTTAGGTGCGCCCCACCAGGTCGGATGGCCTCGACCTCGGTAAAGGTCAAGCTGCTCCCGGCTAGTTTCCCTCGTATCCGATGGACCGAAGAAAGCGAGGGCCACGTGATTTCGCCAACGATGGCGCCCGTGAACTCGTCATAGCTGGTAATCTTCAGCCGGAACTCCCATCTGCCGCCGGCATCGCCCCAAGCTTCCCCGGAGAGTGTCTTGCCGCTGGCGAGGGTTTGCAGGAAAGATACGCTGCTGGTGGGGGGTGAGGGCACTTGGCTGGAGCCGAATTCAATGCTGGCTATTTCGCTCGCCTCCACCTGAACACGTATTGCCCGCCCGTCCTTTGTGCGAATAGTGATTTCTGGAAATGCCGGAACTGCTGCAGCAAGAAGAATGGCTAGCAGGGTGATTGTGCCTCGGGTCATGGATCCTCCTTTGGTCGATAGGGCCTAACGATCGGTTCACCGGCTCGCGAAAACAAACGGAGCGCCGGTTCCGCGGGGCCGGTGCAACGCGCGTTAGGCGCCTCATGCTTATCCGGTTGTTTCAGCAAGCCCCAATATGTTGGGGTCAGTCTTGGCTGGGCGGCTTGGAACGGTCCGCCTGGTTCGCATCTCCTTATAGGTCGTGGACTTGTGCTTGGTCCCGAGTCCCAGCAGGGTTTGGAACGCCGCCATAGGTTGCTTGCGCCGATTATGGCGAAAGACGAATTCATCAAGATAAGCCTGGAGCTGA
>JAIQEZ010000253.1 GCA_020073545.1 Terriglobia bacterium
ATCGACTTATGCCCCAAGCATTGCTTCACGAGAGCAAGGTTGACATTTCCGACCACCAGGTGGGAGGCCAGCGAGTGTTTGAGTGCGTGAGGGTGCCGCTTCTGTGGCGGCAGTCCGGCGGCTTCGGCGCACGCCTGGAAAATGCGAAAAAACTGCGAGCGGTGAAGCCGGCCGCCCTTCTGCGACGTGAAAAGGAAATCCGACCCGTCAGCTTTGCGCTCGCGCTGCCAGGCCCGGAGAGCCGCCACCTCGTCGAGCAAAGGCTGGCCCTTGTGCCGATAAAGCGGCTGGACGGTGTGGAGCGAGCCCTTCAGCCGGCGGATCGAAATCGAGTCGGCCTTCGGGTCAGCGTCTGCCAGCTTCAGACTACAGACCTCCGAGGCCCGGAGGCCGTGGCGGTACCCGAGCAAGATCATCGCCCAATCCCGCGCCGAGCGAGACCGAGCCGCCTTCAAGACTGCGAGCAATTCATCGGGGGTGAGGGTAATCATCGCCATGTCGGCTCCTGGCCGTTGTTTGAGGTGCTCACCACTGCATAGATTGCTGCCCATTTCATCGCTTGCCTCCCTTGGTCCCTTTGGGAGGGCGACCCCCAAGCTTCCCCCACTTGGAGATTTCTTTCTTTGAATGTCGGCTCGCACGAGCCTGTCCACCGAGTCGGGCAATAGCCTGTCTTTGGGCCGCGGTCGTCGTCCGGGCTCGTGCCTGTCCTCCAAGGCTTCCGAGTGCGACAGCGTGAATGTTCTTCATGCGCTCTATATTACTTAACGCTAAGAAGGCTTGTCAATAAAATTCTTGGGTACGGAGTGACGACGGAGGGAATCTCCAGCCAAGTGCCTCCTGCCAGTCGCAGTCAGATGGTGAAGAGAACGCAGGGCGTAGTGCGGGAAGGTTTCTCAAGTGTTCGGCTGGCACCCGCCCCGTCGGGCCTCCCTGAAGCGCGGAGAATCAGAAACCCGCTCTGCCGACTTCCTCAAGGGTCCGAAACGCGGGACAAGTCGATCTGGCTCCAACGTGTTACCGTGAAATTGGGTAGTGGTACTTTAGTGTGGATATGACCTTCTTTTCCAAATCCATACTCCCAAGAGCCCAACAAGAACTACCGCAGCAAGAACGAGTAGCCGTGAAGAATTCAACCTCGCCGCGAACTCTCTGAGGAACAGAATGGTTCCAAGCCAAGTAAGTACAATCCCCAAACAAGTGCCCGCAACGCGCCGTACCAGCTTCCCGGGTTGCTTGTCTCGTTTCATCCGGAAATTCCGTTTTGATTTCCCGGCCCACCCTTAATGTACCCAGAATTTCCTTTTTGGCATTTCTGACGGCCAAGATATACCACACACTGCCTCGTTTTGGAGCGATCTGTTTCGGGTTCCATCCAACTGGCCCCCACAGGTCCCCGAAACGGCTCTCACTGCCCCTTGCCACCCGGCACTGCCGCTGCTCGAAGCGATTTCTCGGACACCTCTCCCTCCCTTGCCTCGTTGTTGATGAAGGCTTCTTCCTGCCGGGCGGTTTCTGTTATCCCGCAGGCAGCGGCAGCTCCGCGATTCGCCGCACCCGGCTGCCGAACAGCCGCCGCGTCAGATGACTTTCTGCCAGGAGCAACCAATCGTACCGGGCGTGCTTGACCAACCGGCCGCCCGTCTTCACCAATCGCTGCTGCAAGCTGGTCAGCGACCCGGCGTCGATTCTGCTGGGCAGCGCCAAGCGCCGCCACCGGTTCCCGAGGTTGTCAGCGAGCACGCTCCGCCCCCGTCGCACCGCCTTGGACCGGAATCGCTGGCAACTCAGCCGCGTCCTCTTTACCGCCTGGTTGCCTTCCTTAATCCCCTGCTCGGCCGTGCCCCGCTTGTTGTAGAACCGCACCCCCGCCCGGCTCGGGAGAGTCCTGTTGGTCACGATGAACCCCACGCGAGGAAACCGCTCTCCGGCGTGGAACTCGACTTGGGCAACTCCGCGTCGCGCCGTTTTCCAACTCTCCGCCTGGTAAAGGAAGCCCTTGTACCCGACCAGCGGCTTATGACGGGGGCGTCCTCCTGACCGGGTCAGCAACGCCTCGATGTCGCGTGGCAGGCGGTCGTTGGCCGGGATGCGGAGGGCATACTTCACGCCGCGCTCCTCCAGCGCCGCATAAATTTCTGGCTTGGCCAAGGCGGCATCCGCCCGAAACCCCACCTCCTTGCCCAGCTCCTGCTGCCGCGCAATCTCCGGCAGCAACAACGCTTCCCCTTCGTCGGCACGATGCACGTTGCCCGGCCGCCGCTTCGCCGCTAGACCGTCGCCCGCACGGTTGAACCGCAACCGGGGGTGCTAGCAGGGCGAATCGAAGTGTCCGTTGTAGGCGCTCTGCTCCTGCTCGCCGTACACCGGAATCGCCGTGCGGTCCCTGTCCAACACCCCCCGCTGAGGCGCAGCCATCTTTTCCGCTCGGGCCATCAGCTCTCGGTTGATCGCGGCCAGACCCGCAAGGTTCTCTTCTGGGGTCAACAACTCCGTCTCCAACGATTGCAGCCGGGAGGTCAGGGCGGCCCCACGCTCCCCGACGAAACACTCCGCGCTCGA
>JAIQEZ010000130.1 GCA_020073545.1 Terriglobia bacterium
GCCTGGCGTGCTTGCCGATCGCCCTTCTGATAGCGCCCATAGATCGCCCGAAAATACTCCCATCGCGCCTTGTAACTCACCGTAACCCTCCTCATCCTTCTCGCCGACTCGGGTTACATCCTAAATGGCGCGATCACTCCTCCCCTGGTTACATTTTAGATGGCGCGATACGTACTATTGACAACTTAGTTCGGCTTGAGTATTGTGTTCCCTGTTTCCGCCCGACCTCCCCGCTGGGCGGCGATCCGAACACTTCTGGGTTGAACTTTCCTATCGCCCCTCACGGAAGTTCACCATGCTTGGCCGTGACCACGCCGGGTTTCTCCCTCTAAACGTTCTTATCGCTGGCCAACAAATTACTAACCGAGACCGACGCGTGGAAAGGAGTGTTTCGTGGAGAGTAACGCCGAGAAAGTTTCACCTGCTATTTTCATTCTAGGAGCCTGTCGAAGATCAGAGTTCTTCGACGAAAAATCAAGGACCTACAAGCATTGGTAAGTCGCTAATCGGTTGATTCTAAATACGGAATAGTATATCTCCGACAGGCTCCTAGGGTGTCGGGTCAAGTGAGTGGCCTCTGCCTTATGGAATTTTCGAATCTCAAACGTTATGGCTAGTAGCGCACAAATGGAGCCCGTGATTCCTGATGAAGAGATCGTGCGCACCTTCCAGGAAACAGGGAGGAACGACTGCTTTGCAGAACTCTTCGCGAGGCATCGCAGGAGGGTTTTTTCAGCGTGCCGGGGGTTCTTCACGGATAGCGGAGCGGCGGAAGACGCTACACAGGAGACGTTCCTCCGGGCCTATCAGAAGATGCACACCTTTCAGGGTGGCAGCTTCATCGGATGGCTGATGCGGATCGCACGAAATGTCTGCGTTGACCAGTGGAGGAAGCGTCGCCTGGAAGCAGGAACTGAGGGGAGCGAGGTGGCGGAAGGGTCCGCTCCAGTTGGGCCAGACCCGTCATCCGAGACCCACCTGATGGTGGAGAGGGTCTGGCAAGGAATCAAGTCGCTTCCGCCCAGCCAACGGCAGTGTTTGGAGTTGAGGATTCAGGGTTATTCATACAAGGAGATTGCGGCTCGCGCAGGTCTTTCGATTGAAGCTGTGAAATCCCATGTCCAAAACGGCCGCCGGATGCTGTGGCTGAAAATGGAAGGGATGATCGCTCGACTAAAATGAACGGCTGGAACGAGGACAACTTCCTGGAAAGGCTTATGCCTCAACTGCGGCAAAAACGCGGCGCAGAACGAGGTCCCTGTCCGGATGCCGAAACGCTCTGTGGCGTGCTGGAGGGGACGGTGCGCGGCCCGTTGAGGCAGCTCGTCACCGAGCACGTGAAGCATTGTCAGGAATGCGCCGACCTTCAGAACCGTGTGCTGAACTTCGACACCGGGGCTCCGCCAGAGTCAGAGGCCGTGTGGAACCAGACGCGGGCTCGGCTTGATAACTGGCTGGAAGGCTTCCTTCGTTCGGAGGCCGCATCCTCTCGCCCGGCAAAATTGGGCGAGCCTTCCCGCAGGGTTCTTCGCTGGCAGACTTTTTGGAGCCCCCTCATTTCTTGGAAGGTTGCGTGGGGGCTGGGCTTGGTTGCGTTGCTGGTTTTGATCGCGGACGGCGTCTTGCTGATGGAACTCCGGCGTGGGCAGCCCCCTCAAGTGCCGGTCGCAGCCCGCCCAGCGGTTCCGCAGAAGCAACAAGCGAACGCCGAGCCTCCAGGAAAGCCTGTCGAGAAAAGCCCTTCCCAACGAAGAATCGAGAAACCCTTAGAAGGACCTCCGGAGCACGGCCTGCCGCAGGTTGCGCAGCACCTTCCCGCGCAGCCAGAAGTCCCCCACGGGCAGCGGGCAGGGCCGTCAAGAGGCCAAGTTGCGGCGCCTTTGCCATCCTCCCCTCCACTCAACGCGGCTGCTGCGCCAGCTGCCGGACCCCCACCTGCTCTTCGGCTTGAGCCCGGGGCTCACCTTTTGATTGTGCTGAGTTCTATCGAACGGCTGCCGAACGGGAGGTTTCAATTCCGGGGAATCCTGTTACTGCCGGTCGCTCAATCTGGCTCGGTTCCTCTCAACCGGGGCGCGGAGGTGATTGGCGCGGGGACGATGAGCCAAGGCCAGACGTCGCTCGCAGTCACGGAGCTAGTTGTTCAGGGAGCGAGCTACACACTGAAGGGTGGGGACGGCGCAATGAAGGCTCAGAGCCCCGGCGCCGGGGGGGCTGTCCAGTTCGATCGCAGCCAAGCTCTGGAGATGTGGCCTGCGTCCACTTCGATTTACGAGAAGGCGCCCGACCGAACCGAACAGCCGGAGCCCCAGAAATAAAATTTCACTCCTACATGCAAGGTGCTATGGAATTTCTCATTTTCCTACGTTTTCGACAGTAGTGAAGTCGCGGAGAAATGATTCCGACAACCAGCAGATCATGGGGAGCTTGAACGTGGTAAACAACAAAACACCCCAAAGATTGATGATGGTATTGGTTCTCATAATGGTTTCTGTGCTCGCTTTGGCGGGCGATAAGAAGAATAACAATCCGCCCCCGCCCCCCGTGGAGTCCGCGGTGCAAGAGCCCGCACCCACACCGGAGCCTGCGCAGCCGCCGACGCCCGAAGCCAAGCCGGTCGGCCCGCCCGGACCGAAAATCATCCTTCTTAAGCCCACCATGCAGTTCGAGGACGTCCGGAGCGACGCGCTGATTCCGACCTATGCCGCGATGGAGTCGGAATATGAGAACCACCTGCTCAACGCGGCGAAGGAAGGCGTCGGAACCAAATTGCCCGTGGTGGAGTTGGAGAAGCTCGATCCCGCCGGGACGGAGGCGTGCAGGCACCTGCAGGCATTGGCCTCGCGGGTGGCGCGGGGAAACATCAATGAGGAAGCGAAAGAAACCCTCAGCCGCCTAGCGGCGCTCGACGAGGAGCAGCTCGTCCTGGTGCAGTTCTTCCGGTTGAAGATGGGCCCCGGCCGCTCCTGGAATCCGAATACCGGCGCCATCACAGCGGCGGTCGAAAGCACGCTGATGCAGGCGGCTCTGGTTTCCTGCAAGACCGGGAGAGTGATTTGGAAAGGGGAGCAGTTCCTTCGCAAAGCCGTAATGCCCACAAGTCCCAAGTTCCAACAATCGTTGGCGCTTTTGTACCAAGACTTCGACACCAAGTAAGGAGGCCACAGATGAGACAAGCACTCAAATATGTTTCTATGGCGTTACTACTCACAGCAATCTTCGGCGTCGAGTGCGCCGCTAAGAAGAAGCCTAAGCTTCCGCCAGATCCCAAGTTCATGGCCATTCAGAACATCTTGGTGCTGCCGTTGGTCGACTCGCGTGTGGGTGAGAAGGCTAGCGTGAATAAGAACAAGCTGCAGGCCAGTGCAGTGAACGCCCTGAAGAGGAAGCGATATCCGGTGACTGCGGCTTCCACCAGCGGAGAAATGGGGCAGGCCGTCGAGGAAGATTTCCAGGATGCGAAGCCGGAGTGGGTCAAGAAGTTGGGGCCGGCAGACGCGCGGTGGGTGATTGTAGTGTGTCTGCGGGACGTTATCTCCAAAATGACCTTTGGCAGCGCCGGCAACGCCGAGGTGAGCGGATACCTGTTCGACAAAGAGAGCGGCGAGCTCGTTTGGAAGGGGAAGGGCGTCGGGCAGGCGGGACAGGGCGGGCTGCTGGGAATGACGATGAAGGGAGCGATGAAAGGCGAAGCGCTGGACGCCGCCCTGTACGATCTCTTCAGCAGCATCCCCACCCGTCCAAAGTCGACGAAGGAATAAACTCCGGATCGAAAGGTAAGTTCGCAAGACCAAATTCAAACTCCGGCACTTAGGAGGTGCTTATGAAGAACAACCAATTCTGCAGTGGGGCGTCAGCAGTTGGCGCTACCGACATTTGTCAAAACCTGGGAACCACCCAGTTGAAGAGAGTGATTTCCGTCCTTCTGGTCGTACTCGTGGTCACTACTGTCAGCTTGGCCGAAGAAACAGCCTTCAACGGGGTGAAGGTGGCAGACGCGAAAGGGAAACAGGCAGACGCTAGGCTGATCTTCAGCGACAGCAACCAAAACGTCGTCATACGTGTGGCCGATCGCGACTTTGTGACTATCCCTTACGCCCAGCTCGACAAGTTTTCCTATGAGTACACAAAGAAGCACCGCGTTACGCAGGGTGCCCTTGTCATGGTGGCGTCGTTGGGGGCCGGGGCCATCGTAATGCTGACAAAGTCCAAGAGCCACTGGCTGTATATCGATTTTCACGAACAAGACGTCCCAAAGAGCGCGGTCCTGCGCATGGATAAGAAGGAGTACAAGAAGATCTGTGAGGCCGTCAAGACGCATACCGGCAAGGAAGTTGAATTCCTCGGAGAAACGAAGGGCAAGTCGAACAAAAAAGGAAACAAAGAGATAGGGAAAAGCAGCTAGTGGTGAACCCTTTGGAGGGCTTAGGTTTTTGTACCAACTTCAGAGTGAGTTTTCGGCTCCTTCGAGGCCTGGCAGGTCGCGGCGAGCCGCGACCTGCCAGGCGAATTCGGTCGGCGTCTGCTCTCCGCGAGCCGTGATTTGCTTACGGAGGCTTCAGTACTTCTCCCAGTGCACAACGTCTGATAGAGGCCGTTTGCTCTTTTCCGGGCTCCCTGCCGAATAGCCAATGGGAACCAGGCTGACCAATTTGAAGCCTTGCGGCGCTCCCACCAAGCGGCAGATTTCCGTAGCATAGGGCTTCTTATCCCCGGCGACCCAGCACGAGCCCAAGCCGTGGGCGCGGGCAGCCAGGAGGATGTTCTCTGTGGCGGCACTGCCGTCTTCGAGGTAATACTTCGTGTCCCTGCACAGGACGAGCACACATACCGGGGCGTCGGCAATGAACTTCCCATAGTCGGTGGTCGTGGCAATTCTGCGCAGCACCTCGGGGTCCGTCACAACGACGAATTCCCACGGTTGTATGTTGACGGCCGTGGCCGCCAAGCGTCCGCAATCAGCGATGTCCTCGATGATCTTTCTAGGCACCGGTTCGCCCTTGTAGGCGCGGACCGATCGCCGTGTCTTCAAAACTTCAATTGCGTCCATGGCTATATTTTCCCCGAATCATTTCTTTGCCCCTGTATATCACCGGTAAGCCAACTCGCTTTCTACCGATATTCTGCTACTTCTCCGTAACGTACAAGGAAAGGCCAATTTGCGTATTGATACGGGTGGAAATAAATTCTTTCCACCCTCATGCATCTGCACATCACTGGCTACATTTTGCGAACATTGTGAAAGCTGGCGCGGCAAAGCAAGGAGTCTGCCCTGCGCGCACTGGAGACACGGTTGTTCCATTCATCTGCAAAATCCTCGGACTGAACCCGCTCGCCTGGAACATGGTCATCTTATCGTTCGCAGTAGCACGGCCTAGATGGCCGACCGAGAATGTTGGAGGGATTCCGGGCAGGTCGCCTAAAGCCCTTTCATGCCTCGTACTCAAGCGCTCCGGGACCATGAACAACCTGCTGGCGCTCTTACTGCGATCCTGGATTTCGGAGGTCGTCTTTGGTTGCCTCATTTTCAACAGGCCACCAACGGTGAGCAAAGACCCAAAGCCGATGATAAGTCCCCCCGAAATCTTCCTAGAATTACGGCCGAAATCGATTGGCTGAACACCGGGTAGTCCCTCCATGCCGTTTGAGGAGTAGACGAAGGAGGAATTATAAGTTGGTCGCCATGTCATCAGGAACGCGCCAAGACCTATGGTTCCGGCTCCAACGAGCGTCAGGACATACGCTCCCTTGCGGTTATGATGTTTCGTGGATTTTTCCAGTGCTGGCTCGGCTGCAACACTGCCATCCGGCTTCGCCTGGGCCTGAACAATGCTCGGCGCTGCCGCAATGGACAGCGAGAATATGAGCCAGCATGCTATTGCCGTTTTCAATTTCCGCCAATTCCGATTCATATAGATTATCTCCTCGACAGAAAACACCTCAGTGTCCGTCTTCAGCACCTCTGAGACTTGTCTGGCCTTTTTCCAAGCTACAGTTCAGTCCCTCGGTCACCCCGGGTTTGGTTCGACGCCTGGCCCAGATTGTACTGGAACCGGCGGTCCAGGGTTGCTCGTTTTTGCTCCTTCCTCTGAAGTCGAACAATCACCATCACTCAGAACAAAAAAGTGTTGCTCGTTTTTCTCGAACAATTCGCTCATAATTAGGTTGCCCCTACACCGCTAATCTGGTGCGCCTCATCGTGCTGATTTATCCCGTATTTCCGTTTTGAACGTCGCAAACGAACCTTCCGACGTTTCTCGTCATCTGCATTGACGCGGCTCTGAGCGGGACTCACCTGTTGACGCCTATGGAGTAGTCCCCGGCCCTCCGAAGTGTTTTTGCCCCTGTGAAGGACTTGGCACCACGCGTTCTTTGCTGCACCGTGCTTATTGCACGGTCACCGTAATCCACAGGGTTTGCACGTCGTTGCCACTCGTGGCCAGCACCAAAAGCTCGTAGTCGCCGGGTGGCGTGGGCGGCTGGACCCCTGTGCCGGTCAAGCTGACCGTCTGGGGGCTGCCGGTCGCGTTGTCGGCGATGGTAAGTGACGCGCTGCGCGACCCGCCCCACGTCGGCGTGAACGTCACATTGATCGTGCAGTTGGCTCCTACCGCCACACTACTGCCGCAAGTGTTCGTCTGCGCGAAATCGCCGGGATTCGCACCGCCGAGGGCGATGCCCGAGATGCTCAGGGTGCCGTTGCCAGTGTTTGTGAGCGTTACATTCTGCGCCGCGCTGCTCAACCCCAATCTCACCTGGCCAAACGAGAGATTAGTCGTCGAGAGGCTCACGGCGGGTGCCAGACGGGGACCGCCTCCACTACCGCCACCCCCGCCTCCGCAGGCCGCCCAGACTACCACCACCAGCAACGCAGTCGCAAACAGGAAACCCGCCGGACGGCCCCGTGCCGCGGCCAAGCTCATGAGCGTTGCCAGAGCCAGCAAACCAGCCAACAGCCATGGCCACCAGAAAGAAGAGAGGCGAGAACTCGGGGGAACCGTTCGTTGCGGAGTGAACGGCTGCACACTGGAATTGGCCGTCGTCTTGACGGTAAGCGTGGTTGTCACGGCCGAAGAGCCGGTCACGTTGACAGATGAGGGCGAAACCGTGCAGGTTGCCCCCGTCGGACAGAAACTGAGAACACTCAGGTTCACTGTTCCGGTGAACCCGCCGAGAGGAGTTATGGTGAGCGTCGAAGTCCCGGACTGCCCTGGCGCCGAGATGATGATGGTAGTCGGATCCGCCGACAGGCTGAAGTCGGTGACGGTGACCGTAGCCGCAGCCGAAGTTGAGGGCGCGTAGTTGCTATCGCCACTGTATTGTGCGGTGATACTCGCCGTACCCACCGGCAGTATTGCCGGCCAAGATGCTCCCGCCGTGGCGAAAGGGCCGGTGGAGGGCACGAAGGGAGGCCCAATGACTTGCACCGGGACACCTATGGGGGCGCCGTCGTTCAGGAATTGCACCGTACCAGTTGGGGCGACGCCGTAGCTCTGCGTGTTGACCGTGGCCGTAAGGTTAACGAAGGGCCCCACGACGGACGACGGGGCACTGACCGTGGTCGCGGTCGGGGCTTTGGTGATGGTAATCGGAACCGTGGGAGATTGGCTCGGGTTGTAGCTATTGTCGCCGGCGTAGCTGGCCACGAAATTGTACGTCCCCGGGAGAAGCAGCTGGAGGTACTGATCCTCCGCGTAACCGTGGCTGTTCAAGAGATAGGTCCCGGGAACGCTGCCAAGCGGATTGCCTTGGTCGCTTGGCGGCGCCCCATTAACCGTCACGTTCACTGTTCCAGCAGGGCACGGGTAGGAGATGAGTCCGGTAGCCGGATAGACGGAAGAGGCGCATAGCTGGCTGCTGCTGTTGGTGACATCCACCCGAAGGAACATGGCGGATCCGTATGCGGCGGTTGTGGCGCCATAAGCAGGACCGGGGGTCACCAGGCCGATCTTGGTCTGGCTGTTTTCCTTGCCCACCGTGACTTGAATGGGAGGGGTCGAATCGCTCGCGGCGTAGGTTCCATTCCCCGTGTAATGCGCTGTCACGCCACACGTCCCCCCGGGCAGCATAGAGGTCGTGGAAGTGACGCTGCCGCCACTCAAGGTAAAGCTGCCAAGGCCCGTGGTTACGCACGTGTCCTGACCGTTCCTCGGTTGCGCGATCAGTGAGACATCGCCTGTCGGCGTGCCGCTACCGGATTTGGGAGCCACATTGATGGTGAGGTTGACCGACTGGCCGTGCGTCAACGTGATGGGATCAGTGGCAGGGCTAGTAGAAAGCGAAAGCGTCGTGGCTGTAGGCGTGAAGCTGACCGAATTCCACTTGTTCACCAAATTCGCGACATTGACCGAGCCGAGTCCCGTGGCCAGGTCGTAGCCGGTGGTGGTGGTCCATGCTGCCGAGGCAGGACTGCCGGAAACCATGATTCCGTAACCGCTGCTGGAGGTGTTGCTGCAGTTCCGCGAGCCCCCAACGCAGGCCACCGAGTTGTTCCCCTTCCTTATGTCGTAGAAAATACAAGAGGTCTTGCTCACTGCAGTCGCGTCCGCAGTGCAACTGTTCCCGGTCTGCACGGCGAGTGGGTACAGAGCGTAATTCGCATTGCCCTGGCGGCCATAAACTTGGTTGACCAGCGCCATGATGCCGGCGAAGGCGGGGGCCGACGCCGACGTTCCCCCGACGCCTTCAAAATCATTATAGGGACCGAAGGGACCGCCCAGATCACAGGAGTTACGGTTGACACTGGCGTTGGCGTCCATCTGGCAAATCACGTAGAAAGTGTAGTTTAGGCCGTCGCCGGCGAACAGGGACACGTCCGGCACGTCGCGTGCGCTGTCGTTGGGCACGCCCGCCCCGGTTTGCCAGGAAGGTTTGGGGTGCCCTCCGGTGCAGGAAAAGTTCGGGAAAGTGCCAGTCGGATTGGTGCAGCTACTGGGCCCACCGCCACCAGCGGTGAGGTCTATGCCAGGGGCTAATGGGTAGCTAGGCACAGTCGTACAACTGCTTGCCTGTCCGGTATTCGCACAGGAATCGTTCCACGTCATCTCGGGAATGTAGGACTTGGCGGAGGACTGTCCCGAAGTGTTCGTCAGGTCCCAGTACGTGAGTGGGTTGCTCAAGTCGTCAAAATCCGTTCCGCCGACGGCCACGTTGAAGGGTGTGGAAGCGGTTCCGCTGACCGCCAAGCCGTAGTGCGCCGCGGTTTCGGGGTAAGCGTCGCATGTCGCGGAGCCGGAGTCGCCCGTTGCAATCACAACCGTGATGCCTTGCGCGGTTGCCTGCTCCCAGAGCGTGTTGTAGAAGGCATTGCCGCCCACTCCCAGGGAAGCCTCGCACGCACCGAAGCTTTCGCTCATGACGGGCGCGAGGTTGTTGTCAATGATGTACAGGGCGGAGAGATCGACGCCATCGGTGGCCTCAGTCGATTCCGAGACCACGAAATCAATCGTCGCGCCCCTGGCGACCGCTCCGGACCACTCGACGTCGAGGTCGGCTTCGCCCTCCTCATCCAAGCTCCAGATTCCGGGGTCGGGACCATTCAGGATGATGTTCGGGTCCTTTGCCGGCAAGCCGAACATACTACGGAAGTCGCGTACGTCCTCAATATTGATGTTCGTCCGGCCGACGACGGCGATGGTTTGCCCCGTACCGTCCTTGCCGGCATTCCAGAGCGGCAGCAGGTTATAGATAATGGCGAAATCGGTAGGGCCGAGAGCAAAGGCGTATGACATGTAGCCCACGGGGTAGGTGAACAGTGGCTGCACCTCGCCTGTGAGCTTCGATCGCGAAAAAGTGCCCAACCGGCGGTACAGGGGCTTCCTGGGAAAGTTGTTCAGTGAGGCAAAGCCGGCCACCACCGGTGCCAGCGCAGCGGGAATCTGCGGGTCGCTCACGTTGGCCCAGTGCTCCTTGCCGTTGACGGCGAATTTGTGGATCTCCGTACGCAGGCCCTGTCGCACGAGCCCCGCCGAGCCCGAAAACTCGATGACCGTGCGGCCGGCTGCCACCTGGTTCACCTGAAAACCCTGTCCCGTGAGCCAAGCGGTGGCGGCCTGAATATCCGCATCGGCGGGGCCGAATCGCTGCCCAAACTCCTCAGGGGCGAGCCACTGGTGATAGTGGGGAGAGGACTTGACCTGCTGGTCCTCCAGCAGTTGCCGCAGGGCGGTTTCCTGATCCTCTCCTCGCCGCAAAACGAGCAGCATGCGAGCCATGGGCAGGTCATCGGGCGCGGTGCCGCGGTCAAATTCGGCCCGCGCCAGCGGGTGGATATTGCCTCGGAGGGTGACGCGGTTCTCCACGTCCACCGCTTGCGTGACACGCGCGCGGACCTCAGGCGTTTGCGCGGCAACGCTCAGCGAGCACAAGACAACGGAAAGCGACAAGAGACTAGTATGGATGATCAGCGAATGTGAGAGTCTCATGGGGCCTCCAGGTGGTAGAGTCGTTTCCTTCACCCGCAGAACATCATTTCGACTGAGACACGGGTAGTTCTAGTGACGGACCTCTACACCCCGGGCTGGGCTTCCGCAAGTATCTCCCAGTACAATAACGTGCGGTGGACCCCTGCCCGGGCCTAGCGAGCCTCTTTTCCGAGACCCCGACACTCCTGACCGCTGCGCACGAGGGTGACTCGCCTGGGGCAAGTCACTGGTTCGACCAGTGCGATCCGAAGAAGCCGGCTGGCGCCCGCCGCGGCGAGAGACACAAAACCAGCCCTTTCAGGTTCCCTTCCGCGCTCCTCTCAAAATCGATTTCCAGGGTTCCCGACTCGCCTCCGAGGATGGCCTAGGGGCGGTTCGCGAACACAACCAGCGACTCGGGTTCGGAGAAATCATCGGGCAGCACCTGACGGACTCTCGGGCGAAGAATGCGCGCTTGCCCTCCGCCGACCTGTTGCGGCAATCGGTGTCTTGGAAATGGGTCGGGAAAGCGGCAGTCCAGGGGCTTTGGGATTCTCCGGAAAGGTAAAACTGACCCGTTGCGTGGTCCGTGGGAGCACCTGGAAGTGCAAATCCGACTTCCAGTTGCGGTCGGCGGTGGTCAAGTGTACCTTATGGGCCGGGCCGGAGATCGATAATGGAAATCCCGGTTAAAACGTGTCAAGTCTCGCGAATCGTGTCAAGCTATGATCGGCGAGCCGCCACACGCGGACTGAAGCGGATGACTGAGAACTGAAAACTACACACGGCGGAAGGCGGGATCAACGAGGGCGAGTATCGAGTTTCGAATCTATCGATGCGTCGCCGTGGGAACCAACGTCACTCTAATAGGACTATGGCAAGTCTTCTTAATGGTCGCATTCGTTCATTCTGTCTCGTGGCGCTCGGGTTGCTGGTTTCGACGCCGCTGGCGCTTGGGGAGGCTTCCTGGAGCGGTACGCTGCGTGACGACGCCGGAAAACCCGTGGGCGGGGCCATCGTCAGCCTCCGGTCGATGGCGGGGGAGCTTGGCTACACGGCTACCACTTCGGCGGCAGGTGAGTTTACCTTGGCTGGCATTGCGGCCGGCAGTTATCGACTCTCGGCGAGCGCCGGTGGGAAGACCTGGAAGGCGGCGGATCCCATGGTCATCGGGGACGGCGTCTCGCTCGTGGCCGGGTTGCAACTTTCCTCCCAGCCGCCGGAGCTCCGCGTTTTGAGGGCAGCGGAAGGAGCCTCCTCCCAGGCGAGCGGTGGCGAGCATTTGACCAGCGGCGAGGTCTCGAGCCTGTTGCTCAACAAGCGCGACTTTACCAAACTCCTGGCCCTCGCGGGCGGCACCACCACCGACACGAATGGCGCCAACAATTTCACCCTGCAGTTCGCCATCAACGGGCAGCGCGGTACCACGGCGGTCTTTGCCATGGACGGTATTTACACCACCGACCCCGAGCTGGGTGGCGCAACCTTTTCCAACTTCAACGTGGACGCGATTCAGGAGATCCAGTCGCAGTCCGGCGTGATGCCGCCCGAGATTGGCGCCGGCGCCGCGGGTTACACCAATGTGGTGACCAAGTCGGGAGCTAACCAGGTGCACGGCGACGCGTTTGAATTCCTGCGCAACGCTTCTCTCGATGCACGCAATTTCTTCGACCACCGCAGTTTCGTGAGCCCCGGCCGCATCCCGCCGTTCCAGCGCAACGAATTCGGATTCACGCTCGGTGGACCGGTGGTGCTGCCGGGCGGTGGTACGGTTCTACAATGAGCGGGGGCGGCCGAGCAGTGGATCAAGGAAAACAAGCAAGCAGTGAAGATGACCCGGCTGAGTTGCCATCGTTTCCGGTCCAACGAAGAGCGACTGTGGCTGAGCGCGATCGCCTATAATCTGGGCAACCTGTGGCGACGGCCGGTGCTGCCGAGGAGAATTGGCCACTGGTCGCTCACCAGCTTGCAGCAGCGGCTGGTGAAGACCGGCGGACGGCTGGTCAAACATGCCCGGTATTATTGGCTGCTTTTGGCGGAGAGTCATCTGACGAGCAGGCTGTTTGGGGCCATGCTGGGCAGGATCGCGGCGCTGCCCTTGCCCGCGGGGTAGAGTCCGCAACTGGCAGGAGAAAACCTGGCGAAGCAAGCAGGGGGGATGGCGAGGTGTCCGAGAAATCGTATGGGAAACGGGTCAAGGTGCCGGTTGACTCGATCACGAAGGCGCACACCTGGCTGCCAGATGGCGCGCTGCCGTCTGGTGTGCAAAATTGCGGTTGCGAACGAGCCGGTGGGGTGTATAGTACTGTGGCTCAGGATGCCAAAATGGAAATCCTAGCTAAAGGCTGGCGCTCCAGAGTTCGCTTCACGCAACTCCCTGCAGGAGTGCCCCCCAGCATGATCATTGTCACTCCATGCAAACCCGTCATGGCGCGCAGGCATCCTCCTATCCCAAGGGCGACGCCCGTTTACCGTGTATTTGTCAGTCCCAACGTCGCAGGCTCTATAGTATTATAGTCAAGATGAGGGCAACCCGGAGGCACTGAGTCCGGGTCAACAAAGAGCGAACCGAACAACTTGAGACGGCTTGACAAATCTCGGCGCCGATATTGGGTGCACGCCCTCGTCGTGGGTTTGGCGCTCAAGCCCAATGTGGTGGTCGCGCTCGGTGCTGTCGCCGCAAAGAATCTGCTGGCCATCAACGCGCCCATGTCCGAACTGCGGGGCCGCTTTTACGATTTCCTCCCGGTCGGCGCCCGCAGCAGCGATCCTTCTTGGCCGGGAGCGCGCCTGGCGGTAACCTATCACC
>JAIQEZ010000131.1:0-2500 GCA_020073545.1 Terriglobia bacterium
TGGCCAGCTCCTTATTCGGCACCATCGAGCAGTGGTGGATTCGCAAGCACATCCGCGAGCGCGAGGCCGCTGGCACGCTGCACAATCCTCCCGAAAAGAAGGATGGAGAGTGCCTCGGCAGTCAACTTAAGAAAATCAAACCCGGCTGGCTGGAGCGGGTCCAAAAAATGGCCGAAAACGCGCAAAAAGCCCAGCACACCCAGCGCGCCCGCCCCAAGCGATAGTTTCATGCTCGTCGCGTGCGCCATTTGAATTTGGCGCCGCCAATTGAATCCGAATTTATCCTCCGTTCACTCGTGATCCGTGGACCGGCGGCAATTCAGCGCCGTAGTATTTTCGTGGAGTCGACTTCAGGAATTCAACGGAGTGAGTTCCCGTGGTGAAGTCGGTCATCAAAGGCGGCGTTCGAATTTCTCATGCCGTCGGCGAATGCCACCTTGGGTATCTGATGCATGGCAGGCAGGGCCTTTTTTAAGGAGATCGATCATGTTTGCAGGTGGTGGGCTGGTGATCATCCTCTTAGCCCGGATTATTCATGATGGTGATATAGAACACGACCTCCGAGTGCGTTAAGGTGTTGTTGTGGAAACAATTAACGCCAAGCAAGGAGGTCGTGTATGGTTTCGCAGGATGCGGTTCAGCTTTCTTTGGGTTTTTTCGCACATCGACCCGTGGTTGTCCAGAGGCATGCCGGGCAAATCAGTTCCGACGCCGGGCTGCTGCCCATCCGCGAGTTCGATGAACGACAGCGCTACAGCGAGCGGATGGCGGCCTGTCTGAGCGATTCGCGCGTGGACCCCGATCACACCCTGTCCTCCATGCTTCGCCAGCGGCTGTACGGCATTCTGGCGGACTATGAGGACTGCAACGATCACGACGCCTTGCGCGACGATCCGATCTTCAAGCTGGTGTCCGGCCGGTCGCCGGAGGACGATCCCCTGGCCTCGCAGCCCACGCTCTCCCGCTTCGAGAACGGTGTCAGCATCGCGGCACTTTGGAAGCTCCTTGAATTCCTGACCGACACCGGCATCGAGCGTCTTGGCGAACATCATGGAGGAAAACTTCCCGACTCCGTGATTCTCGATCTGGATCCCACCGACGATGAGACCCACGGTCATCAGCAGCTCAGCCTCTTTCACGGTTACTACGAGCAGCATCAATACTTTCCCATGGTCATTTCCGAGCCCACCACCAGGCACATCTTCTACAACCATCTCCGACCGGGGGCGGTGCACGCGGCCTTGGGCGCCGAAGAGAATCTCATGTTCGTGGCGGAGCGTTTGCGGCGGGCGCGATCCGACATGACCATCCACGCCCGCGGGGACAGCGGATTCGGCGTGCCCTGGATGTATGAAGTGTGCGAAAGCAACGGGATTTCCTACACCTTCGGCATCGCCGGCAACTCCCGCCTGCAGGAGTACGCCCAGGGTCTGGTGGATCAGGCGGTCACGCAATTCCAAGAGACGAAGGAGAAGCAGCGGCTGTTCACCGCCTTCAGCTACAAGGCCGAATCGTGGGATCGCTTCCGCACCATTGTGGCCAAAGCAGAGTGCCAGGACCAAGGCACCAACCTCCGCTTCATCGTCACCAGCCTGCCGGTGAATTCGATCGATGATCCGCAGCGCCTCTATGACGACTACGTCCAGCGCGGGGAGAGCGAGCAGCGCATGGACGAACTCAAGAACGGCCTGCACATGGACCGGCTATCGTGCCACCGCTTCATGGCCAACTTTTGGCGCTTGCTGCTGCACACTGCGGCCTACAATCTGCTCAACGCCCTCCGCGATCATGAGCAGGTGCCCGTGGAACTGCGCCGCGCTCAGCCGAGGACGTGGCGCAGCAAGCTCATCAAAGTCGCCGCTCTGGTCGTCAGCAGCACCCGCCGCGTGCTCGTGCAGATTGCCGAACATTGGCCCTTCTGGAACTTCTACCGCGCCGTCGCCGAGCGCGCCGCCCTGATGCCCTCCGGTCCATGATGGCATACCCCGACACGTCACTGCTCACCCAGGTTCAAATTGTGAGAATCACGAATGGGGGAAAAGGGGGCGGTGCGCCCATCGATCCAACCGCCCGCCAAAAAACACCCACCCCCGCCACCCCAACTCAACTAATGAATAATCCGGGCTAGCCCGGCTGCAATTTCTGTGCCTGAAAACGAGGCGTGGTTAATTATGTTGCTGCACCAAGTTGATGTTCCGGAGTACTCGCGAACACCCACGTGCATAACTGCTTGCAAGGAAGAAGGTTCAATGCAAATTGTGCAATTGTTCCGTCTCCGAGCCAATGTGGTTTTTGGCGCGATCCGGTGGACAGAGTGGGCGCAGATTGCTCGCCTTCAATGTAACGCATGGGGAAAATCACGCACATGTGAAGCTCATTAACTAACTTTCGGAATACTGAAAACGCGCAATTCCGGACTCTGTAGCATCAATACCGGGCTCCTTGGCATCGGTTCCGGGCCTTGTGCAGTGTCTGGGTCGTTTGGACTCGTCCTCTCGTC
>JAIQEZ010000131.1:7500-13136 GCA_020073545.1 Terriglobia bacterium
GTTGCGCCCGACTTCGCCACGACGCAACTGCTCCCATTCATGGCTTAGTAATAATCACCGTGCGGTTGTCAAGACCGTGACATACGGTTTTACCTACGGGCAGGCAGAAAAGTGAAGGCCGTAGGTGGAAGGTGGCATGTCGTAGGTGGGCTACGTCGCCTGAGGGCTCCCGGTCGGCTGAAGATTCACCGGATGGCACCAGATTGTCAGGCGAATCCCCTGCGGCTGCGGCGGCTGTAGCACGGGCATCCTGCCCGTGCCTCCGTTTTACGACCGCCCTGCACGGCCAAGATGGCCGTGCCACGCCGTGGGTCTTTACCGTGCGCGGGTTTTCTGGCAGAGCGTCCGCATCGTCCTCGGCGGCCACGGCGCCTACAGGCGCGCCGGCCTCACTCTTCCTTCAGCACCGCAACCGGATCCACCCGTGCGGCGCGCCGTGCGGCGCGCCGCGCGGGCACCGCACAGGCAGCGAGCGCGATCGTTCCCAGCAGCACGGTTACACCGCCGATTACCAGCGGATCCAGCGGCCGAACTCCGTAGATTTGGTTGGCGACTGCCTTTTGCAGCGCGGCCGCGCCGGCGAATCCCGCCGCCAGCCCGATGGCTACGAGCACCAGGCCTTCCCGGAGCACCAGCCTCACTACCCCCGCTCCTGTGCTGCCGAGCGCCACCCGGATGGCAATCTCGCGCCTCCGCTGCGTCACCAGGTACGCAAGAACTGCATAAATGCCGATCGCCGAAAGGAACAGCGCCAGGCCGCCAAACGCCAGCGCCAGCATCAGCGACGTCCGGCGCGAAGACATCGAAAGCGCGGCGCGCTCGCCCATCGTCTTCACATCGAACAGCGCCAGCTCCGGATCGATCCGGGCCACCGCCGTGCGGACCGCGCGCGCCACGGCCCCCGCCTCGCCGGCGGTCCTGACGGCGAACGTATAGCCTCGCGATGGTTCCTGCGCGTACGGGAAGTAGTAAGCGCCGAACGCGCTCCGGGTTCCGGCGAGATCTTCCAGCCTGACGGAGCGCACAACTCCAACCACATGGTACCAGCGTGTGTTCGCGTCGGTCTTGGTTGGGTCCTGCGGATTCTGTGGACTATACATCCGCTGTCCGATCGGATCGCGAGTCGGCCAGAAGTGGCGGGCCAGCCGTTGATCGACGATGACCACCGGCGCGGCGCTTTCATTGTCGCGATCCTCGAAGTAGAGTCCGCGTATCAGGGCGATGTTCATCGTCTCGAAGTAACCGGGCGTGACGGCGAGGTGGCGCGGAGAGATCATGGATTCGCCCGGCTTCATGACATGGCCCTCGGCCAGGATGACGCTGTCGCTGTGGTTGTCGCCGAACGGGATCGCCGTGGTCGCCCCGGCGGCGGCCACGCCCGGCAAGCCCCGAATCGAATCCAGCGCCCGGTTCATCAGAATCCGCAATTCCCCGTCGCCGCGGTACCGGGATCCCGGCGCGTTCGTGGACGCGGTCACCACACCCTTACTCGTGAAGCCCGGATCGGCCGCCAGCAGGTGGCGAAAGCTGGCCAGCAGCAGTCCCGCTCCAGCCAGAAGCACGAAGGCCAGTCCAATCTCGGCGCCTACCAGGCCCTGGCGCAACCTGCGGGCCCGGGCGCCGCTCGTGCTGGTGCGGCTGCCCTCGCGCAGCATGCCGCTCAGGTTGACTTTGAAAGCGCTGGCCATCGGCACAAGTCCGACCAACACGCCCACCGCGACCGCCAGTCCGAGGGCGACAAGAATCACGGTGCCGTCGATACGTACTTCCTGCGCCCGGGGAAAACGGTCGAGCCCGATCGTCGCCACCGCCCGCAGGAGCGCCGTACCGAGCAGGACGCCCGCGATGCCACCAGCCCCTGCCACCAGCACGTTTTCCACGACCAACTGGCGCGAGAGCCGGGCTCGGCCCGCGCCCAGTGCCAGTCTCGTGGCGATCTCCTTGCCCCGGACACTCCAGCGCGCTAGCGCCAGGTTGGCGATGTTCAATCCTCCAATGAGCAGCACGAACACCGCTCCGCCCCACAGCAGGTACAGCGCGCCTTCTACGTCTTTGACCAGCATGTGGCGAAGCGGTTCGACTCTGGTGTAGAAGCCCGCATTGATGAGGATGTCCTTGAACGCGGGAAACCGTTCCAGGTTGGCGGCGTTGAGAGCGTTAATCTGCGCCTGGACCTGGGTTAGAGTGGCCCCCGGCTTGAGCCGCCCGATGTGGTTCCAGTTGTTGTTGTGATATTGAGATTTCTGCTGGGCGGTGAACGCCAGGGGAACCCAGAAGCGGACCTCCGGGTTCACGAAGACGAAGTCCGGCGGCATTACGCCCACGATGGCGACAGGCGTGCCGCCCAGACGCAGCTCGCGTCCGATCACGGAGAGGTCGCCGCCATAAAGCTGCCGCCACAGCGCGTTGCTGAGAACCACCTTGTACTCGCTACCGATCTCGCCCTCCTCCGGGGTGAAGGCCCGCCCGCGCGCCGGAGGAATCCCGACGAGCTTGAAGAAGGACGGCGTCACGGCCATGCCCGGAACCTGCTCCGGCGTACCGTTGACCTCCAGCGCCTGGTCCACCGGCTGGAACAGCGCTTGTTCTTCCAAGGCCGTCACCACACGAAGACGATCGTAGTAATCGGCAACGCTGCTGACACTCTGATCGCTGACGCCGGCCTTCGGATACAGGTTGGACATCAGCACGATCGCGTCGGCGTTTGGACCCGGCAGTGGGCGCAATAGAACCGAATGGACAATCGCGAACGTGGCGGTGTACGCCGCAATGCAAATGGCCAGAGTCAGCACGACCGTCGCGGCAAACCCCTTGTCCCGGAGCAAAGACCTCACGCCGTGCTTGATGTCGCGAATCAGGTCCTCCAACGCGCCTCCTTCTCCATTACCGTCTAATACGTCTGGCGCGCGTTTTTGGTTCGCGGAAAAGGTCGCCAAGCCGGCTTCGTGAACATCCGCCTTCAGAACTGTATGGTGCCAGGACATCCTTTACAGTTAGTGCCAGGACATGCTTTACACCTTGGAGTAGAGTTTCCGGCCGAGGTGGGGGTTATTTCCCCGCCGGAGGAGGTCGGGAGCGATGCCGGGGAAGCGGATGAGCGTGGACGAGCAGCGGATACAGTTTGTGGTGCGGGCGGTGAGCGGCACGGAGCCCCTGGCGGCCCTGTGCCGGGAATTTGGGATTTCGCGGCCGCCGGGATACCTGTGGCGCGCGCGTCGCGCATCGTCCGAGGTGGAAGCGGCCGCGCCGTCCGGTCCGCGATGCGCCTCACTCTCTCCCCGAGCGGGAGGCAGGCGCTACTTCGGTTTAGGCGGGTATTTCTCCAAGCACTTCCTGACCATGTCGTCCAGCTTGCCTTCGATCTTGCTGGCGTCGCTCTCATTCTCTATGGCGATGCCGCGCCAGACCAAGGAACGGGTGCTGGGGTCGCGCAGATCGATGACCAGGGTACCCTCGGCGTACGGCACCCTCACGACGCGGGTACCCAAGCCACGCCATCCGGCAGGGTACGTCGCGACTTCCGTTCTGCGGGCCGATCCGAAATGGTATCGGACGTTGAGATCGGGCCGCCCGGAGGCCACCACCAAACCTCTGGCCGTCAGATCGCGTTCGATGTCAGCTTCGATTTGCTTCTTGACGAGGGGGCTGTTCAGCGCAGGATTCTTGCTGTTTAACTCGCCCTCGCGGATGTTGAAGGTCTTGTACTTGCTGAAATCGGCGGCCTGATCGAATTCCATCGTGATTTTTTGCGCCCATGCGCCGTGAGCGGCAAGCAAACCGAGGACGAACACGACGAGCGCCTTCGTCGCGCTCCATGTGAAGCACCGGAACCATTCCTGTTTGTGGTCGTGGTTGAACGACTTGGACACTTGCCACCTCCCATCGAAATCCCGGGTAGTGTATCAAGATCCCGAGAGGTTCGGCATAACAACCATGCCCGGCCTGTCCCGAAAGACACAGGGTCGAGAGCCTTTACAAAACTATACGAACCCACATCCTGCACATTTTTGCGATTGACCGCGGGCATCGGCGGGACGAGGACGGACATTCTTTGTTTTTGCACGAGAGCCTATAATCAACACATGCAAGATACTGGAAACATCCCGGACGCCTCCGCTGTGGCGCGTCGCGAAATGGTGGACCGGCAAATCCGCAGGCGCGGCGTCTCATCGCCACGCGTTCTCGAAGCGATGGCCAGCGTGCCGCGGCACGAGTTCGTCCCCGCCGAATTCCAAAGAGATGCCTATGCGGACAAACCGTTGCCGATCGGCGAGGGGCAAACCATTTCACAGCCGTATATGGTGGCGGCGATGGCGGAAGCGCTCGAACTCACTGGCACCGAGCGCGTACTGGAAATCGGCACGGGGTCGGGCTACCAGGCGGCGGTGCTTTCGCTGCTGGCGCGCGAAGTCATCACCGTCGAGAGTCACACCGCGCTTGCGCTCTCCGCGCAGGAGCGGCTGACGGATTTAGGCTACACGAACGTCCACGTCCACAACGGGGATGGTTCCGCCGGTTTTCCCGACGCCGCGCCTTACGATGCAATTCTCGTAAGCGCCGCAGCCCCTGAGATTCCACATGTGCTTACAGGACAGCTTCGAGAACGAGGCCGCCTGGTGATTCCGGTCGGCAGCCGGCAGAATCAGGAGTTGGTGCAGGCGAGGAAGGAAAACGGCGAGTTGAAATCTCGCGTGTTGTTCGACTGCCGGTTCGTGCCGCTGCTGGGGCGATATGGCTGGGGCCGGCCCGGCGGTGAGTCCTTGTGAAATTTTGTAGGTTAGGGCGCCGCGCGCTCGCGCGCCCGGGCGAATGCTTTCCGCAGGACGCGCGCGGCTGCCACGGTCAAATCAAATTTCATCAACTCTTCTTCCCGCGCCCAGGCAAATTCCAAGGCGTCGCTTCCCGCGCAAAGTGCTCCTCAGCGAATTTCGCAGAGATAGTTGAGGATTACGAAGTGATACCGCGGCCGGGCGGCATCTCCTGGTGATCCGTCTTCGTTCGGGGGGGCGGGAAAAATTCGTTCGAATACTTCGATGAGTTCGACCACATTCACTTCGAGTCCGGTTTCTTCCGCAAGCTCCCGCGCGACGCCCTGCTCGAGCGTCTCTCCCACTTCCAGCATGCCGCCGGGGATCGACCACTGGCCTTGGAGCGGCGGGCTGGCGCGCCGGATCAGTAGCGCCCGCCTATCATCGATCACCACGCCGCCCACGCCTACCAGGGGCTGGTCCGGGTATTCCCGTCTGGGTGTCATTGTAATTTTGGCCGCTTCCCTCCTGGCCCGCTTCGCGTTATATAATACTTCAGTAGCACGTGCGTCCTAATCCCCGAGGAGGTTTTCGCCGTGGTCCGTTGTCCTAAGTGCGCCACTGAAATTGATGTTGACGAAGACGAAGTCGAGGAAGGCGAAATCCTGGCCTGTCCTGAGTGCGAAACCGAAATGGAAGTCGTGCAGATCCATCCCGTCAAAGTCAATGCGCCAATGGCTTGTCGCGGCGCTCGATGTACTCGATGACCTCGTCGAGGTTCTTGTAGCTCAGGACGGGCACGATCGGCCCGAAAATTTCCTCCTGCATGATCAGCATGTCGGGAGTTACATCGGTGAGCATCGTCGGATGGATCGTGCGGTCGGCTTC
>JAIQEZ010000132.1 GCA_020073545.1 Terriglobia bacterium
GGTGGATGCGGGGGTGCATCACTATGAAGCCACCGGCAAGACGACTCTTCTGGCGGTCGGGGTGAAATTCGCCAATCATATGACTGAGATCATGGGCCCGCCACCCAAGAAAGCCATTGTCCCCTGCCATCCGCTTCCCGAGGAAGCCCTGGTGGGGCTCTACGAACTCTTCCACGACGAACCCGGTCTGAAGCATAAGGTTCCGCTGCCGGTAGACGAAGCTGCGTATCTGCGGCTTGCCGAGTTCTGGATCGACGACCGCGGTCACAACATTGGAAAGCCGGACTGGGAAAAGGACCGGCACGCCGCCGAGGAGTTCATCCGCAACCAAGAGTATGGGGATGGCCGGCCCTCCTGGGGAGCCTATGCCCAGGACGATAAGCCTGTCGTGGAGCAGATGGATATCCACGGGCACGCGGTCCGAGCGACGCTGCTTTGTGCCGGATTATCAGCCGCGGCCAGAGTTGACCACCGGGAAGATTACTCCCAAGCCGCGCTACGCCTCTGGGAGAGTATGACCTTCAGGAGGATGCATATTACCGGTGGTGTGGGAGCCTTTGCGCAGGAGGAGAAGTTTGGAGCGGATTACGTCCTGCCCAACGACGCGTATTTGGAGACCTGCGCCGCCGTGGGCGCTGGCTTCTTCCATCAGAACATGAACCGGCTGTTCGGAGAGGCGCGTTATGTCGACGAACTGGAGCGCGCTCTGTATAACGGAGCTCTGGCGGGCGTCTCGCTGAAAGGCGATACGTATTTCTACGAGAACCCATTGGAGGCCGGGCCGAACCGCACGCGCTGGGTTTGGCATGAGTGCCCATGCTGTCCACCGATGTTCCTGAAGCTGATGGGTGCAATGCCCGGGTACATCTACGCCGCGGATTACGACAGCGTGTACGTGAATCTATTTGTCGGCAGCCGAGCCTCGGTTTCTCTCGACCAGGCCAGGGTCGAGGTGCGACAAACAACTCGGTATCCCTGGGAGGGCAGCGTGCGGATATCCGTCCAGCCCGCGCGGCCGACGGCCTTCAACGTGATGGTGCGCATTCCGGGCTGGTGCCCCGATGCCACCCTGAAAGTCAATGGACAGGCTTTGACTAACCCCGAGCGAGTCCGCGGCTATGCCCGCGTTCACCGGCTCTGGAATTCGGGCGACTTCGTCGAGTTGAACATGCCTATGCCGGTGCGGGCGGTAAGGGCGCACCCTTCGGTGCTGGCCGATGCCGGAAAGATCGCCCTGGTGCGTGGTCCCCTTGTTTATTGCGTAGAATCGGCAGACAACATGGACCAGGTACGCAGCTTTGCTATGCGTCCGCAGGGGGCCTTTTCCACTCAGCACCGTCAGGAGCTGTTGGGTGGGATTACGGTAGTCAAGGGAAATGCCTGGGCCCTTGAACCGCAGCGGTGGAATAACAGCCTTTACCGAGCGGCGACAGATGTTTCCGCACCGAGGGAGACCGAGTTTACGGCCATTCCTTATTACGCGAACGCCAATCGTGGACCTGTCCACATGACAGTGTGGGTGCCTGCGGCTCTCTAGCAGGCCTGGGCACCCTGCCCTGTACTTGCTCGGTTCTTAGGCGCATTTGTAGGGCTGGTGCTGGGCCCGGCCTCGGCCGACGCAAGCGTCGGCCCTACAGCAAGTGCAACAAAGGCCGCGGACCCACAGAATGGGTCCGCGCTAGCGACTCTTCGTTTAGCTACCTCGAACGGTAGGCTTCCTTGCGGTGGTCGGCGGCAACCATGAAGACGGTTCTTTCCTGCTAAGAGCTTGGTGGACCCAGCAGAAATTGTGCCACGCAAGGTGAACCGCTATTGTGGCAGTCAAGTTCTCAAGTTTCTAACTGAACCCGCGGTAGATTTGCACAAATATGTGGCTGCTTAACCGAACGGGTGTTTAGAGTTGCGCAGGTAATACTCTCGTAAAACCCATGTGTCCCTGTTAGAATATGCACGAATCGCATCTAAAGGCGAGGTTGCGGTACCCTCCTGATGTTTTCCATATCACGCGCTTCTGGACAGGAAAGAGTCATCCGCACGGCCAAACATTGGTGGGGATACCTTGACGGTTCTCATGGTGCGGCCCGCAATCCTGGGAATTACCGACCACTACGACCCGGCCAGCTCGGAGGTTTTTGACTTCTCCATTCCCCTCTCCAAGCTCAAGTTGATCTCGTTTGAGTAGCAGGCGCCGCAGGCCCTTGTCGGCGGATTGCGAGGACGCCCCGCAGCGCCGCGACCGAGGAGTTTGCAGCTGGACGTGCGCCCCAAAGCAACTGCCCATCCTTCGGCCCGATGGGTCGGCACGAAGGATGGCAGACGAGGGAAATCCGGCGGCCCGCCGCGGGCTCGCGTCAGGCGGTCTTTCGGAAGATTAGGCTCAAACCGACCGACGACCGTTCACCGTCATTTGGGGGCCGAAAGGCTCCGAAATGACTTGTCGAAAGCTTTGTTGTTTGGTATTCCGGAAGTTATGTAATTGGCTAGATACAGAATGTCACCGTTCTTCGCGTCCACGAGTGCCACTCGCGAAATAAATGTGGCCTTTCCGGAAGTAGCCATCCCCACCAAGCCACCCGTCATGAACGCCTTGCCTTTGGTTTGTTTTTGCCCGTCCGAGCGAATGATGACCAGAGCGTCGGCGGTTCCCTTGCTGTTGAGCACGGCCACCATATCGCCGAGCGAGAAACGGCCCTTCCGGATGTCCTTGGGCTTTTTATAGAGCTGTGGAGCGATTTCGTCGAACTTACGTTGCACGTCGGCCACCGCATATTTGAGTTCGTTATTATCCCTAAGAGCCTCTTCCGTGAACGGGGATTCCACAGAGAGGCCGCTGCCCGTCAGACCCGCGGTCACCCCGGAGGCTATCGTACCCGCCGCCTCTTCCTCCTCCTTGGCCATCCCCTCCGCGCCCTTCACGCCTTGCTTCGTCATCTTCACGATGGGGGGCAGCACCACCACGTTTCGAATGCTGATTTCCTTGCCCTTCAGCTTAGGGTGCAAGAACTCAACTGCCGTGGCTAATGCCGAAGAGATCAACAGTATTACCACCAACATGTAGCTGATTCTGCGTGTCATAGAGTTCTCCTCACGAGAGTCTGCATTGCAGGCCGTCACAGGCCTGTGGATCGTCGCAGGATATCGATTCGCCCCTGGACCCGTTGTCGATCGAGCGCGTTTGGCGCCAGTTCCAGGTACTTCTCATAGGCCTCGAGAGCCTCTTTGTTCCTATTGGTCTTCTCATAAAGCTGCCCCAAGCCGAGATACGTCTTCGCGTTTGCTGGGTCAATCGCTAAAGCTTTCTGGTAGGTTTCCTCGGCCAAACGCTGGTTCTCCTGCCAAGCAGCTTGACCTTCGCCATTCGCCAACAATTGGCGCTCTTCCTCGTCCGAAGTGAGTTTCCTTCTCAGACTCTGTTCTTTCTGCTTCCCGTCCTTGCTCAACTCCTGGTCGGTAGGCCGCGGCGTCCATGGACCCAAGGAACGGTAAGCGTCCGCTTGGACGCGAAGATTCTCAGCCGAGTTGGGATCGAACTCGATAAGCTTCTTGGCGCGTGCCAGGGCGGTGCGCGGGCGGTGCGAGAGGATCGACAGGTGAATATCCTCACGGACCACCTGTTCCGTAAGGCTGAGGTACTTCATCCTCCGCGACCCGAGCACTTCTGGGGAGACCGAGACGGGAGGCTTGGAAGAAATCAAGCCGGTCATGTACCCGATGCGGTCGTCCAGTTTGGGGTGATCGTTGTAATAGATCTTGTCGACGTTTACCTCGTCCATCCTTTCCAGCAAGCGAAACGTGTTGACCAGCTCTTTCGGATCGTAATTGCCCTCCGCTAGCTTGTTGAACGCATACATGTCTGCGTCTCGCTCAAGCTCCCGGCTGTAACCGTTGATAGAAGCCATCATCACCACGGGCACCATGTGGCCGGCCATATAGATCGCCGCGCCCCACGAGGTGTTAACCGGGGCCATGCTGGACGCGTAGGCGGCGATACTGGCGATGGTGGACTTCTTCCGGTAATCTCGGAAGGCCAGGTACGAGTGCCGATCCGTCACGTGCGTCATTTCGTGGGCGAGCACGCCAGCCAACTGGTCCTCGTTCTCGAGAAGGGAGACGAGACCCGTGGTGACGTATATCGATCCGTTCGGAAGGGCGAAGGCATTGGCCATCGGATCTCGAATCACCCGGAACCGCCACATGACCCGCTCCGGCGCTGTTCCGGAAGGTAGCATGGCTCGCCCGGCCTGATTGACGTAGGTTTCCATCGCCTCGTCATGAAAGACCATGCCCTCCCGTTCGAGTCTGCTGTCCAATGCATCCGCTTGTTCAAGGAGGGAAAGGTCTACCTTCGTAAACTCGAAGCTACTGCCCTTTTCCACCCCCGGCAACATCGTGACGCTCAGAGTCGTCAACAGGACCAGGAGGATGGGTCGGACCGCGATGAGTCTCATGACTACCTCCTTTTTGTGTTCTTTCGAGCCTGTGCCCCAGACCCTAGCAGCTTGGCTTTCTCGAAATCCATGTTTGCACCGGCTTTGTCCCCCATCTGCCATTTGGCATTGCCTCGATTTTGGTAGGCCTCGGACATGTTCGGATTAAGGCGTATTGCCTCATCGAAATCTGCGACCGCACGTTTGAACTCAGACGCACTGTAATTGGCGTATCCGCGCAGGTTGAGAATGACCGGGTCGTTGGGTTTCAATTTGACCGCCTGATCGTAGGAATGAATGGCTTCCCGGAACAGATAGAGTTTCATGTAGACTTTAGCTCTTTCCACCAGCGGGTCCGCCCAATCGGGACGAAGTTGGGCGGCTTCTGAGAAACTGATCGCGGCAGCCTCAAACTTACGCTGCCCAACCTGGAGCTGACCGGCAGCGAAGACTTGCTGAGCCTGCGCGCTAGTATCTTGGGCAGGTGCCTTGACAGGGCTCGCGACGTGGGGTTCGTCGCGGCGGGCCTGCTCGGCTTCAGCGCTGTGCAAGGCCACGGCCAGTTCGGTCTTGGCAGCGGCATCATCAGGATTCAACTGGATTGCCATCCGCTGTTCGGTAATGTCCCTCTGCCAATCCTTCTTCTTCCCCAACGCGACGCCGAGCAAGCGGTGTGCTTCGGCATCGCCCGGGCGCACCTGAATGGCTTTCTGGTAAAGCACGATGGCGCCGTCGATGTCCCCAGTGTCCATCAGCGCGTTTGCTGCCTTGATATGCTGCTTGGCTTGTCCGGCGACATCCTGTTCAGGTGATTTGGCAGCTCTCGCGGCCCCCAACGCATCCAGGAGGACCGGCTCGGCTCCGGCGCTGCGTAAGGCGCGGAAGTACTCTTCGGTCGGCTCAAAACTGATGCCGTTTTCGCGCACCAAGTCCGCCACTCGTGAACTTGGCACCGAACCTTTGACCAGTTCCATTATTTGATCTTGGGTGAGAGGTTTTCTGCTTGCCTGGGGGGCTGCGGTCAGTCCTATGGCCAAGAACAAAACGAGCACAACGAGAAGTTGAGATTTCATAAAGTGCCCCACTTGCCATGGGATGGCAGGGGGGTTGCGCAGTAAGACCTTACGATCGGGAATCACGTTTTGGCAATCTGCGGCGCTGATGGACCTTGGCTCCGATTGACTACCGGAACCGCTTCGACGACCGTGGGCGACGCGTGCTGGCCCCGCTCTGTGCGCCTGCGGCCTTACCGCGCGCCCCCCAACGGCTCGAAGTGTATACCCCAGAACCCGGTTTTGCAAGGAAAGTGCCGCAGGCCCGCCGCCGGTGGCACTGGAGGGTATCCTTGCCACTATACTGCGCAGCATCCTGCCCGGCCTTTCCTGGGGAGCAACCGCTCAAATTAAGCTAATGCAAAGCTTCCGGCTTGCTTTGGAGATTGGGGACTGTTAAAACTGTAGTAGTTTTCTGTTCAAATCCGGTCAAAACCAGTGCACGTCCCAGAATCATCGCGTTTGTAACTTGTTGACGGATATAGTAGAGTAAAAAGTTTTCAAAACTGCTCAACAAGGGGACTAGGTTTCCTAAACCGTGGGTCGGGAGTTCGAATCCCTGCAGGCCTACCATTCTTCGCCTTTTGATTTCAGATGGATAGACTGGACTGTGCCTCCCCTCGGGAGCCCTTAAAAGGCCTGACTGTAGTAAAACTGTAGTAAGACTGTGCTCGTCATCTTGAAACAGAGCGCCGTTTATCTCGAGTCAGCGCCGCACACTTTGTTGCATGGCAATTTCGACCTCGCCGAGGGCACCTTTACGAATAGGGCGCAATACGGCCAGGTGGGACAGGGACACCGGACACCTCTGACGTCTGAGTGTGATTAGATAATAGACCCTATTTTGTGGGGGGATATTACGAGGAAAGCACTCACTCGAGGTGTGTCTGTTTTCCTCCTCTGTCCATGACAAACCTTTCATTCCACGCTCCCGGGGATGAGTTACTTGGATGGATGATCTCCACAAACCCCACACCTTGATTGACATCGCATCCGAGGCTGGCCGCTAGGCCATGGCGGGTTGCTCGAGTCAGGATATCCATCACTGTCAGGTCTACTTGCCCGATGACAGCTACATAACGGAATCCGCTTTTTCACTTTCGACCTTCGACCTTGGACTTTTTGACTCCTCTATGGCCGGATGCCGGCGATCTTCATCCGAATCCGGTAAACGCTGGTGCTGGCGCTGATGTACAAGGTTTCGGCGTCCGCGTCGCCCCAGTTACAGTTCGCGACTTTCTCCCCGATCCTGAGGGTAGCGAGGTGCTTGCCCTCGGGGGTGAAAATCCAGACCCCGCCGGGTCCGGCCCCGTAAATGTTCCCCTTGCGGTCGACCTTGATACCGTCGGGCCCTCCTCCTCCAGGCGACGATGTCGAGTCCAGCAAGACTTTCCCATTGGTCACGGTCCCGTCCGGACGCACGTCGTAGCGCATCCAGACCTTTCGCTGCGGGTCGGAGACTGCGATGTAGAGAACCTTCTCATCCGGCGAAAAGGCGATCCCGTTAGGCCGAGTCAAGTCGCTGATCAGCAGATCCAGCTTGCCCGGATCGGGAGCCGCGCCGGACGGGTGAGAGACGGCATCGCGAATCCGGAAAACTCCGTTGAACGTCAGGTCTTTCTTCGGATCATTATCAGCCTGCGTCTCCAGGCCATAAGGTGGGTCGGTGAAGTAGAGGGAGCCGTCCGACTTGTAAACGAGATCGTTGGGACTGTTCAGTCGCTTGCCCTGATACTTGTCGGCGAGCACGCTGACCTTAAATCCGCTATCCGGGGCCTCGCTCTCCAGCGACTCGAACCGCCAGACGTTGCGGGCGGCGTGCCCAGCGACCGTGACCCTGCCCCTGGCATCCATCGTCATTCCGTTTGATCCCGGCTCAATGCCCTTGTACGGCTCGGCTCCCGTATAGCCGCTCGGCTGCATGAACACGCTGAGCCGACCGTCGGGGGTCCACTTCATGATGCGGTTGTTGGGGATGTCGGCGAAGAGGAGGTATCCACCGCGCACCCAGATGGGGCCCTCGGTCCACTTGCCGTCGTCCCCTACTTTTTCGATCGCGGCGTCCGCCGGCAGGATCGCGTCGACCGCCGGGTCGAGCCTTTCGATGCTGCCGACTTTCTCAAACTTTGCGGTTTGCGCGGCGGCCATCACTACCCCCGTTAAAAGCAATCCGGTTAGTACTTGCGGGCAAGTGTATCTCATGCTTAGGCATTCTACTCAGCCGCCCGCCAGAAGCAAATGGAGATGTTGTAGAAGAGGCGAATAGTGTGCAGAAAAAGGGAGAATTATGTGCATGTAAACCGGAATTTTGGATTTGCGCTTATCCTTCGCCTAAAAGCATGCGCCGCTCCCCTTCTTGGTTCCAGTTCAGATCGCATTGGCTCCTTTCAGGTGGCATCGCGGCTCGTTTCGGCCCTTCCGCTGACTTCCGTGGTTTGTTTCCCGCCTCCGGCCTGCCTGGCCGCTGACACTTGTCGCGACGGGATCACTTCGGAGCGCTCGATTCATGGATTGGGTGCTGCTGCGCAGAACTTGCCTAACCGCCACTCCACCGTGAAGTCGTAACCGTTGCGGCCCCCCGGGCCCGTTTGCAACACGACGTAACCCAGTCTCGCAATCAATCTACTTGATTGGAGGTACGGAACTCTGTGACACCGATTGCAGCCTCGATTCTCGCGGCCAGGGTACGAACTGCCCCCCAGGCTGTCCCTGAATTCTACCTGCCCGTGAAGGACAGGGAAAATGCCTGGGGCGCATTTGTGGGCGTACCAGAAGATCTTTGTGGGTAAGCACGCCTACTAGGGTTGGAGGGGATCCCTTTCTGATTTCGCTGAAAACGGTACCCCGTGTGGCCCGGCTGAATAAGGTTGTGCAGGCCGGATAGGTGCAGCAGGAAATGTAGCGGGTTCCTGTGCCAATTCTCCTGGGCGCTGGCGGCACCGAACGCTGAAAGCTCGGGCCATTGCATTTAGAAGCCGTGATGGGTATGTTACCAGTCGATCGGGAAGTCAAAATGAAATCCCGGATAAACATTCGCGACGTCGTATACATTGCAAAATGCGCAACGTAAGCGGCGGCCCAGGCGACTACGTCGGCAGGTACGAAAGGAGTAGCACATGAGCAGATGGAGGAAGTACACGGTCATGGGGTTTGTTGTTTGTCTCATGCATCTATCGTTGGCCGATGTGGCCCTGTCGGCTGACAGCGTCACGCCGAATCCGGGCCTGACCAGACAGCGGGTTGATCAGTTCGGAGTGGGCGCGAAAGTGAAAGTCGAACTCACCAGCGGTAAGAAGATGAAAGGGTCTATTCAATCCATCGAAGACGCTGGATTCCTTCTGGCTCCAAGCGAAGCAGGTTCGTCGACGCAAGTTCCCTACGGCGAAGTTGCCCAACTGAATCTGGCGAAGAACACCTACAAAGCGTCAGGGCAGCCGGATTCCGTTGGGGCAAAACGCGTGGTGGCGGAATTGGCCGTGGGCAAGCACATCATGGCGAAGACGGCGGCAGGAAAGGAATACCACGGTAATATCCAGGCGATCGACGCCGACCATTTCACCATGTTGCCTGATTACACCACTGCGCCGGTCCAAGTTGCTTATAGCGATGTTCTTCAGCTCGGGCCGAACATGAGCAAGGGGACTAAGATTCTCATTATCGTGGGTGTGGGGATCGCGGTGGTCGTCATACTTGCGGTTGCGTTGGCGAAGCCATCAATCTCGATTCCACCACTGGGTTAAAACTGAGCCACTTGTACGACCAGGTGGCCGCCTTATGCTTTTTTGCAAGGGGAAAGTCAAATTGGATGTTGGTCGGCAATCATGGCAATTCTCGCAGCTACAGGGATTTGCTCTCGTATAAGGAATTCCGGGCTGTCCCATAACGGATGCACTTCCTGCAACCGACACTTGATATCAGAACCGATTATGCAGAATCCCAAGTGAGGTACGCTAATGTCAATTAGTTTCAATGCAGATGAGATATTGGAAATCGCTCAGCGAATCGAGCAGAACGGTTTGAACTTCTACAAAGCGGCGGCGAATGCGGTAACCGATCCAAAGGCAAAGGAGATGCTGTCGAATCTAGCCGAATGGGAAGTTGGTCACGAGAAGCTTTTCCGCGACATGCGGGCGGGGCTCGCGTACGCCTTGGCACTCTCCGGGCGGCCCGACGACGCGCAGGGCGTGATCCAGGATTTGCTGAGGACCCACCCGGATTCGGCCCCCCTGCACATTCTGTGGGGAAGAGCCTACGCGAGCCAGGGGCAGCTCGACGAAGCACGCCAGGAGTTCCAGCGGGCGCTCGCGCTTGACCCCAGGATTCCCGAGGCGCATTTCTACCTGGGCGTTATGGCCTTCCAGCTCGCCAAGCTGGACGACGCGGCACGCGAGTTCCAGGCCGAGCTGGCCTCGCACCCTAGTGATGTGCGCTCCCGCTACCATCTGGCCGTCACGCTGTTGCGCAAGCGCCGTTCTGAGGAAGGCATCGCCTTGCTTCACCAGGTCATCGAAGCGCGCCCCGACCATGCGGCGGCACATTACGCCCTTGGCAAGGAGTTGCTCGAGCAAGGGAAACTCGAGGAAGCGACGCGCGAGCTGGAGACTTCTGTCAAGCTCGACCCTGATGCCGCTTACAGCCATTACCAGCTCGGCCGCGCCTACACGCTCGCGGGCCGCAAGCAGGATGCCGAGCGCGAGTTTCAGTTCACAGAGGAACTGAAGAAGAAAGCCAGGAAGGCTTTCCCTCCTCCCCTTCAGCAATAGTCCGTCGGCCCGCAGAAATTCCGAATCGACTTTCGGGTTCGTCACCAGATCATCGGGTTGTTTAGTGAGATCCCGATGTACGCACAAACGGCGCGCCAGCGTTGCCAGAGGAAGGAATCCAGGGGAAGCGTTTTAACTTTGGAATCGGGGTCTTAGTGCAAGTCCGGTTCCCGGAAAGCCACCGCCACCCAACATAGATCCTGTGTTATGCCGTAGGGTAGAACGAAGTCCCTCAACTCCCGTATTGTCGCGCACTCGGAAACTATTCTCGCGGGTTCTCATTGGGCCTGCCACCAGTCCGATAGTGTCCGAGTACGCCGTCGCTCGGCCAGAACTTTGGATCGCCCCTGCGGATTCGTCGATAAATATAAGGCGACTACTCGGGACCTTTTGGCACCTATCGAAGCACCGGAGTCCGCCGTCTGATTGGTTGCCTGGCCGGCTGTGCCGAAAATCTGTCAAGAAGTCTGTACGTAAGCGGTTGGGCACAAGATGGAAACCGATCAAATGAGCCGTTCAATTGTCCCCGAGGGACTGAGTTGGGCCCTGAACACCCCGTGGACGGAATCTTTGCGGAGGAGTGTGTCCAGCGAAGGCTGGCATGTTCAGTGGGAGCTAGTCCCACCAAGGCAAGAGTCAGGAGCCTTGTAGCTTGGGTCGCATCCGTGGAGGAAACGAAGCGGATGAAGCCGACCGACAAAGCCATCCTCGGGATGGTGAGCGAGTCACTGGGCCGCAACGAAAGTGAACCCACAGGTGGCCTCGACAAAAAAAGTAGATCCGGAGGCCGAGCCCTCTCCTTCGGGGCGAAGGCAGCATGGCGTGTCGCGGGCTGACCGAGGCGGCACGACACTCCGGCGGGGTGGTAGGGGCAGCACGGTGACAAGGGCATGTCAAGCAACTGGAGAAACCGTCCTCGCCCCATCGAGAAATCGGTGGAGCAGGGTAGGCCGTATAACCGGAAACACCGGGAAATCGGCTGACGGCGAGACGGTGGCGGTTAGGCTCGGAGTAGCGACGAAGCGGGGTAACTCCTGTGGAGCGAAGGGGCCTTGCTGCACAGCAAGTCTTGGTCAACACGGGAGGCGGGGGTGAAATGACAAAGGCACCCATCAATCTGCAAGACCTGAGGCGAAGACTTTACGTCAAGGCGAAGGCTGAACCGACTTGGCAATTCTGGGGGTTGTATGTCCACGTCTGCAAACGAGAGACCCTCTGGGAAGCGTATCAGCTAGCCAAGGAGAACGACGGTGCCCCGGGAGTAGACGGGGTCACGTTCCAGGTGATCGAAGCTGAGGGCCTGGAGGGATTTCTCGAACAGCTTCGCGAGGAGTTGGTGCAGCGGAGATATCGACCTCGACGGCTACGGAAGGTAGGGATACCGAAGGAAGGGGGAAAGGTCCGCCAACTTTCGATTCCTTGCATTCGCGACCGAGTGGTCCAGGGAGCGTTGAAGCTGATCCTGGAACCGATCTTTGAGGCCGATTTCCAACCGGGGTCGTTTGGCTACCGGCCGAAGAAGTCAGCCCACGCTGCAATTCGACGGGTTTCGGAGGCCATTGTGAGACACATGACCTATGTCGTCGATCTTGACCTACGAGCCTACTTCGATACGGTGCGACATTACATCGTACTCGCAAAGGTGGCTCGTCGGGTGAACGACGCAGAGGTTCTGTGGTTGCTCAAGTTGCTGCTGAAGGCGTCGGGTAAGCAGGGTGTTCCGCAAGGCGGGGTGATTTCGCCCTTGCTCAGTAATGTGTACCTCAATGAGGTGGACAAGATGCTGGAAAGGGCGAAGGAAGTCACCCGCCAAGGACGGTGGATGAACGTCGAGTATGCCAGGTTCGCCGATGATCTGGTGGTTCTGGTGAACGCTCATCCCCGGCAGGCCTGGCTTCGCAAGGCGGTGGAAAAGCGGCTGCGGGAGGAGTTGGCCAAGCTGCAGGTTGAGGTGAACGAGGAGAAGAGCCGGAGGGTGGATCTTCAGCAAGGAGAGAGTTTCGGATTTCTGGGCTTTGAGTTCCGTCGCATCCGCAGTCGGCGGGGCCGATGGATGCCGCTGTGTACGCCGCGAGGCAAGAAGCGGACGGCATTGCTGCGCAAGCTCAAGCTGGTTTTCCGGAGCTATCACTCTCAGCCCGTGCAGGAATTGATTGAGCAGATCAATCCCATTCTGCGCGGCTGGGTGAATTACTTTGCGGTCGGCCACTCCAGCCGGTGCTTCTCGTATATCCGAGACTGGGTAGAGAAGAAGATTCGGTGCCACTTGGCGAGGGCCCGACAACGCCAAGGCTTCGGATGGAAGAGGTGGCGTAAGGAGTGGCTGTATGGCACGCTCGGGCTCTTCCACGAGTACCGCGTGGTCTATCAGCCGCCCTCCTGGGCAGCCGCCCCGACCCGATCGGCCCCATAACCCTTGTCGTGAAGCGTGCAGGAACGCGTAGTGCGGGAAATCCGCACGCTACGTGTGATGTGGCGGGAGCTGGAAACGGAGCTCCGGAGGCATCTCGGAGCCACCGCGCCAGTTCCCGACCCTACCAGCCTTATC
>JAIQEZ010000133.1 GCA_020073545.1 Terriglobia bacterium
GATCGTCCCTGACGAAACACGCCAGGCCCGCGGCCCGCACGCGCTCCACATCCTCCGGGGCACAGAATCCGGAGATGTTGAGGCCGGCCTCCTTCATCAGCCGCAACTGCTCCGGGTCGGAAGGTGAGCTGTCCCACGCCATCACGGCGAATTCGCGCGGACTCGCCAGGCGTGGAGGTGCGACCGCCAACGCACTCGCCATCATTCCCAGCAGCGCCAGCAGCAACGACCCTCGAACTGCATTCCTGCCCAACATGCTTCTCTCTCTTTCCATGGCGTGCCCGCGCACAACTCCTGCTTGGACTACCGTGTCAGCATAGCAGTTTGCTGAGTAAGGCAAGGCCTCGTCAGCTTTTCGTACCGGATCCTGACAGCGGCCGCAGGGCCACTTCTACTCCCCCCGAGGGTTCCGGAGCCCGAGGACTGTTTCTTGCCAGCCGGCCCCTCAGGGCCCTTTCCCATGCTGCCTTCACATGGGATCTTCGCATATGCCGGTCCAGCGCCGCGACGTAGGCGAACAGGGGGGCGCTCAACAGCCAAGCAGCGGAATAGTAGGCGAACGTGCATTCAGTGATTGAGGAGATGGTAATGAACATCAAAACGCCGGGGACTTCGGCAGGGATCAGGGCTATATTGCGGGGAGGCCGGAAGAAGAAGTGCTTTGCGGTGAGACGCCACACAATAAGAAGGGCGATGAAGAGCGCTCCACCCCCGAGGATGCCTGACTGCACCAGAGCGTGCAGGAAGGCATCATGCATGTGCTCCCGCAAGTAAAACCGATCAGCCTGAAAACCAAGGCCCCACCAAGGTGACTTGAGGAGAAGTCCCCAGCCCCGATGCCAGGTTTCTGTGCGTCCGCTCATCGTTGGATCGATATGGCCAGTCCGGGTTATGTAGAGATAGAAACCGCGGTAGAACCCGGCCAAGCCCAGCAGCGCAGTGGAACCGGCGCCTACGAGAAGGAAAATCGTGCGTTTGCTTTTTTGCACAATCATGACCAGGAAGACGCTGGCAACAAACGCCAACACTTCTGTGCGGCCATTGGAAAGCACGAGGGCATAGAGCGAAACGGCGAGCAAACACACCCAAACGAGCCGAGTGAGGCGCATGCCTTTCCAAATCTTGGCAAGCGCCACAATTCCGGAAATGGCTGCGTAGCGGGCAAACCCGGTGCTTCGAGTACCGGCCATCCCCAAAATGTCTGGAGAGACCCAACCGTGTAGTTGGGCGCCGATTGGATTTTCGAAGGGGACCCCTCCTGACAGGAAGGGTAACAACCCAAGCATACTCACTGTAATTAGTCCGGCCACAACCCAGTTGAAGAAAAGGAGGCCAGAAAGGTCTGATAAGGGATCCTTATTGGCAACTATTGCCAGCAGAACCAAGACGATCGCCAGATAGTTACCTCCCCAGTACATCGCCTCGGCCGGCTTAATCGATACCAAAGCGGAGGAAGCAAGTCCCACGACCGCGTACAACACCAACAACCCCAGCGGGCCCACGATCCACCGCGTCAGGAGGTTTGGTCCGGTGAGGATCCGCAGGAGGGCAAACCAGCCCGCCAGCATCGGGATAAAGGCCCTGAGGCTGTGTATCAACTCCATGGTATTCGCGGGAAAACCAGGGCTCCCTATATGCTCGGGACCGGTGTTGTACCCTGCCCAGAGCAAAGCCCACAATCCGATGGCCAGTACGGTATTCAGACGTGTCCACGGCTGACGGCCCAGAACCTGGCCAGCCGTGACTGCCTTGCCAGCGTTCTGATTCCGGCGTAGCCCCCTGGCCACATCCACGCCCATTTAAGCCTCGTGGGAGGGTATTCCCAACACTTCCTCGTAGATCTTCAAGAGCCGGTCCCCCAAGTGATCCCACGTATACACTTGCTCCGCTCTCGTCCGCGCTGCTTGACCCATCTTCGCGCGGAGTTCCCGATCATCATACAGGCGTTCCAATGCCTCGGCAACGTCTCGCACTACTTGATCAGGGGAGTGTGGAGGGACCTTGATTCCGCATTCGTCAGTCACATGCATCCCTGGTCCACCAAGGTCTAAACAAACCACCGGCTTTGCGGAGGCCATGGCCTCCACCACCACCAGTCCACCGCCATCCCGTAAGCTGGTAAAAAGGAAAACATCGCACAACCGCATCTTCGCTAACAGCTCTTCGCGAGGCATCCATTTTTCGAATCGAACTTGTCCCTGAAGCCCTAATCGGCCGATAAGTCCTTGTAGGCGAAGAAAGTCCGGACCATCCCCCACGATCGTAAACTCGGCATCTGGAACCTTTGCGGAAAAGAGGTTGAACCCCCTGATCGCCAAATCGAAGGCCTTAAGGCGAATGAGTCGGCCCGCACTCAGGACAGAAAAACGCTTGCTCCGATCTTCTGCCTCCGGTGACTCAAACAGAAACTCTCTGGCGACCCCGTTCACTGTCATAAGTTGTGCCTTGTGCTTCCAGCGGCGGGGGATTGCATGCCACGCTTCGTGATTACACACAAGGATTGCCTTGGCGCGGCTATGGCTGAGGATGAAGAATGGATCGTGGCGAAACAACCACTGCCCGTACTCCCTGCGCCACTCCGCCAAGCGCTCGCGGAACGAGAACTCTGGCAGGAAGGCAGAAGGAATCCGGTGAGCCCCGCCGCAGGGTCCACGAAGATAAGGAATCGGTAGCAGTGCACCGATGATACTCGCCATCCAATCATTCTCGTAAGTAAGGTGGTGAAACAAATCGAAACGAATGCGTCGGTGAAGGGCTCTCGCAGCAAAATAGGCCTTCCACTGCCACAGGTAGGCGTAGAATTGCAGCAATCCCTGGGCTCGCAATAGAGGCTCAAAAAACCTCGGCAGGCCTAGATACACGAACGTTACATTGGGAAGGGGCTCCTTCTGCAACGCAGACTCAATCGCTGGTCGGTTCTGAGCGGCCGTGAGAACCCATAGCCGGTGCAGACGGCTCAATCTTTTTATGATCTTCCATGCCATGAGGTCGCCGCCGCCCGGTTGCGGCGATCCAACGTCTGCCACGCATGCGTAAGCGCAGACAAGAACGCGTCTGCTCATAATCAATCCGAGACCCTGAGGGCACCGGACGGCTCGCGCCGGGCCTGCTGTAAAACTACCTCTGCCAACTTCCTGGCAGTGCGTTCCCAGCAGAACTCCTGTGCGCGTTTCAACCCTTTCGCGATCAGGTTCGCGCCCACTAGCTCATCCTTTACTTGGTTCAGAGCTTCAAGAAGAGCCGAGGGGTCGGTCGGGTCGATTAGGACTGCTGCGTCGGCGACAACCTCAGGAAGCGAGGCCCACTTTGAGGCGATTACAGGGGCCCCGCAGGCCATGGCCTCCAGCGGCGGCAGTCCAAAGCCCTCGTAAAGCGAGGGGTATATCAGGGCTCTGGCCAAGGAATAAAGGGGAGCTAGATCGTTATCTGGGACGGTTCCTAGAAATCGGAAGTCGTTGCTTAATCCGGCCTCCTCGATTCGTGCAATCGTGGCCGAGTAGAGTGGTGCGCGGCGCGTGTCCCCCACCACAAGTACGGGGTGAATAATGTCGCCACGGTTTTTTGCCCGCAAGTAGGCTTCCACGATAAGGAGCAAGTTCTTTTTCCTGCTATACGGACCCACATAAAGGTGGAAAGTCTCTGGCAAGTCGTAGCGGAGTCTTACACGGTCTAGAGTCACTTCATCCTTTATGGGGTGGAAACGTTCGTGATCCAGACCAAGAGGGATTATCGTCATCCGCTCATGCGGAATGCGGAACAAATCATGGACTTCCTCCGCTGTGAACGCTGAATCAGCGACTATATGGTCGGCGATTTCCGCGGCTCTGCGCAGAGCTCGATTTGCCCAGGTTCTGTATTGCCAAGAGTAATCTTCTGGATACCGCTTCGGATCATTCGCATGACGAACTACGTGCATGTCGTGGATGACCACGATCTTCCGCTTTGCAAAAATCGGGGTAAGGGGGAAGACGCTCTCCAGTGACAAGAACATATCCGCGCCACGCGTCCAGACTGGCAGGCAGATCTCTTGACAGACAAACATCACAGGACTTATATCTCTGGGTGAAGGAAGCCGCAAGTATTCAAAGCCAGCCGGTGGTTCTGGCAAGCTCCCATCCTTGGCGAGAATAACCCGACCTTGGCAGCCGGCAGAGGCCAGTAATTTGAGGAGCGGGGGCAAAATGTACCGTTCATACTGGCCGATGCCGCGATTCCTTGGGCCAATCGCCGTCGCGAGAATAACCACTTTCATAAAGGGACCTTTGCCTCAAGTTGAGATTGTCTTTTCTCGGTTTCACTTATGCTTAGAGGCCCAAACGTGAAGATCGTCCCCGCGTGGATGGATCTGTATTTCGCTGAAACCCACGGACCGCAAGAGCGAGAGAAAGTCCTCCAACTTTAACGTCTGGGGGAGGAACCTAGGGTGGATTTCACAGCAGAGAATCTCGCAGGATGGTTGAGACAACGTGCGATTCAACCCTTGCAGGACGGAGTACTCGTGCCCTTCCACATCAATCTTCACGGCCTTGGGAGGATTCAAAATCTGCCTTTCGACGAAACGATCGCCATGGAAAATTTGTACATGCTCCTCGAACATCCGGGGTCCCTTGCCCGGGCTAACGATCCGACCTGCACAGGCGACTCCACCGGTCTGGAGGGTCGCGCTTCCATCCCGGTCGCTCAATGCCAACCTAAACGCCTGCACATTGCGTAATTCATTCAGCTTTACGTTCTCCAGCAGCCGTCCGTACACATCGCGTTGCGGTTCAAAGGCAATCACCCGTCCTTTTTCCCCGACAACCTGAGCTAGAAGAACCGTATACCACCCTGTCGCGGCGCCGATGTCATAGAAGCAGTCGCCCGGCGTGAGTCCTGCAATCAGAAACTCCAGCATCGGGAACTCCCCATTCCCAAAATCCAAAGTCCGAACCTCGTCTTCTGAGTAAACGTAAAACTGTGCGCGGCGGCCCGCCACGGAAATCTCATGTTTACCTCCCCGGGGGGCGAATAAGAAACGATACACCATCAGGAGGATCCCGCGGACCGCAAGCCAATCCGTCAGCCGAGCGACGAGCGGCTTGCGGGCAATTTTCTTCAGGAAATCTCGCATAACTCCTTACCTTCACGTCGTGTCGAGATCCCGCCAGGAGTGCAGCGGCAACTAGATGGTCCTCCCTCTCGTATTACCCCTTGCTGCCGTTCGCACAGGCCATGTCTCACACTTTCGAAGCAAGGGCATGATAATCCGACATCCCCGCTGCCTCGTGTTTGGAAACTTGGCTAAACCCGCACGACCTCAGGAGGTCGAGGACTTTCTCCGGTGTTATACCTTTTGGCAGGAGAGTGGGATGAACCTCGCAAGACACAAACTGGCAGGCTGGAGACTGTAGTGTCTCCTTCAGCCCCTTCAATACGCTGTACTCGTAACCTTCCACATCGATCTTGACGGCCCGCGGGACGGGTAAATTCTCTGCCTTCCTAAAACTGTCCCCTTCCATAATCTTCACAACCTCATAGCTAGCCTCTTTTTCGCGTGGATTCAGTAAGTTGGCCAAAACGAGGTCTTCCCCGCAATACAGTTTCCCTTCGCCGTCGCAATCCCCAAGTGCCACCCGATGGATGTGAACATTGTTGAGAGAATTCAAACTGAGATTCTGCAAGAGGTGATCGTAGTTCTTCTGTTCGGGCTCGAACCCTATGACCAATCCTTTTTCGCCGACCCACTTCCCGAGGAGCACAGCATAGAGGCCGATATTGCTCCCGACGTCATAAACCACATCCCCCGCGGACAACTTCTCTTTCAAGAATTCCATGACTGACTGCTCAAAGTACCCGATCCCCGCCTTTTCCAGCAGGCGGAGTTCTCCAGGTGAGCGAACATAGAATTTGGCGCTAGTCCCGACGACATCGATTTGCAGAATCCCGTCGCGGGGTCGTTCCGCTAAGTAAAACAGTTTTCTGATAATGCCTCTCAAGCCGAGCGCCCAGACTATTCGGAGGACGCGAGGATGGTAGGTGAGTTTCACAAGGAAGTTCATTCCGGCCAGCCCTCCCGCAACGTTCGTAAAGGGAACAGAATCTTTCTCATTATGCCACGGCCCATGCCCCATTCTCTCGACAGAGCCATCAGTAAAGCCATTGTCCACGACCACGGTCAAGTAATTGCTGTAATTGAGGCTTCGGACGGATGCCAAGCATTCAATCGTGTCTCGCCAGCCGTTCCAGTTCAGAACACTGATCACCACCTTAGGGTGCGCCACCTTGCGCCGCCTCTTTGTCGTGACGCTTCCACTTGCCCCTGACTCCCCTAAAGGCGTCGATCACGCCCCAAAGAATGGCACGATTAACTCTTGGTCGGCCCGCGATCACATTCTTGGAAATCCTGGCGAGGGTCACAAACAGCTCCGACAAATAAAATAGCGGTTTCCAGTAAAGTGGAAGCATCTCTTTGGCGAGATACAGCTTGTTGCGCTCGACGTAATAGTGCCTGAGCGAGCTACCTCTGGAACTAGTGCCGGAGCTGTGATTAATAACGGCTTCGCCCGCGAAGACGCTTATGTACCCTGCCTTCCTCGCCGCGAAGCAAAGCGGAACCTCGTCCCAGTACATGAACAGTCCGCCCCGCAGATACTCCCCACTGGAGCGAAAGACCGTTTCAAGCACTTCTCTCCGAACGAGCATTCCGGCTCCGTAGACCCAGTCAGACCTCCAATACCCATTTCCCTTTTCGACAGACCGCAACTGAGGTGACACAAGGAGACAGAAGAATTGCCGGATGAACGAAAATGGACCTCCGCACGCACCTTCAGGGTCTCCCTTTGCGGCCACGACGGCGCCGACAATTCCGGCTGCCGCGGCCTGGCTGGTCGAAACCAGATGGCGAACGCACTCCGTCTCTACCGTGGCGTCGTTGTTCAGGAGGAACACGAAGTCGGCAGGATGCTCACCGGTCAGGGCGTAGTGGATGGCGACGTTGTTGCCACCGCTGAAGCCGAGGTTCTCTTTGTTGCGGATCAGGACCAGCCTGCCTGGGGAGGGAACGCTTTCAAGCGCTTCCTCGGTCTGTGGGTCACCGCCTTGGAGCGCGATTTCCTGGGTGTAGTCGGCAAGGACGTGGCCAGCGCCGAGGTTTTCATGTGCCCAGGCCTTGATCTTTTCCGCCGAGTCGTCCCGGGAGCCGTTATCGACCACGACGGTCAGGTAATTCGGATAATCGAGCCTCCGGACGGACTCGAGGCATTCCAGGGTATCCTGCCAACCGTTCCAGTTCAGAATGCTGACCACGACGCGGGGCGACTTCTCGGCGTCAGGTCCGCTGGTTTGGTCCAACTGCATAGGGTTCATGGCTGCAGAGCTCATCCATCTTAGAGGCGCCGCATCCTCAGTGACCGGCACTCACTTGCGCACTGGCGGCCACCGGAGTTGCTGGTCGTCTTGCGGCACAATGACAGCCTTTTTCGCCACGTGCAAGCCCCTCGCCAGCATGCTAGTCCCGCGACCGCCTAAGGAAGTCCCGAACCCGCTCTGCCCACACGGCGCTTTGGTTGACTCCGAACGCTTCCGAAAAGAACCTAACCAGGCAGGCACGGGACTAGTAGACCTTCGCGGTTCCCTACTTCGTCGTGCGGTGAAGCTGCGCGAGACAGAGTCAACGCGAGAAGGGTCTTTGAATCCCACTATGCCCGGTTGGAAGTGGCTTGGGGTGTAGACGCCGCGTGCCGCTCGCGACCCCCGGCCAGGTCTGCCTCGACCATCATCCTCACCAAGCCCTTGAAATCAACTGTGGGTTGCCAGCCCAACTCGTTGCGCGCCAGGGTCGCATCGGCTTGCAGGTCATGAATCTCCCCCGGCCGCAGGAAGTGCGGATCGATTTCCACCCATTCCTCGATGGATTTCGGTGCGCTCTCTCCGTAACCGAGCTCTTTCAGCGCAACCAAGACCTCCTCGAGGAAATCCTTAACACTGTGCGACACGCCGGTGCCCACCACATAGTTCTTCGGGACAGGCTGCTGCAACATGGCGTGCATGGCTCTCACATAGTCACCTGCGAATCCCCAATCCCGCCGGGCTTCGAGCATTCCCAGCTTCAGTTTGGTTCGATCACCCATCACCCACCACGCCGCGGCTCGGGTGATCTTGCGGGTCACCATTTCGGGGCCGCGGCGCGGGGACTCGTGATTGAACAGGATGCCGCCGACAGCGAACAAGCCCCGCGCCTGGTAAACCTCCACCAGCCGATGCGCCGCCAATTTGGAGATTCCATAGGGTGATGTCGGCTGGAGCGGCGTCTGCTCGTTGCACGGTCCATCCCAGTTCCCGACCATCTCCGAACTTGAAGCCTGATAGAGACGCGTGTCCCGTTTCGTCCGTTCGATGATCTGCAATAGGCGACTGAGTCCGCCCACATTGATATCGAAAGTCTCGGCGGGAAAGTCCCAGCTTGTGGGAACAAAGACCTGGCCCGCCAGATTGTAGATTTCATCCGGCCAGGCTTTTTGAAAACCCACCGCGAGCGACTCCCCATCCCGCAAGTCGCCATAGACCAACTCGATGCGATGGTGGACGGGCTCAAGCCAGCGCATCGTCTCCGCCTCGCGCCGCACGAATCCCCAGACCTCGTAACCGAGTCCGAGCAGATATTCCGCCAGGTAGCTCCCATCCTGCCCGGAGATTCCCGTAATCAAGGCTCGCTTCATGAAAACATATCCTCCGTGAATCCTGCAGTGTGTTGGATCCGAACTCTCCTTGGAATCAAAGAGCGCGTGCACTCCCCGCAACTATCCTGGCCAAATCGAAACTGCCGTGAAGGTTCAGGTCCTGTTCTTGGGTCATCTTCCCTCTGTGTCATCCCGGGCGGGTGACAAGCAAGGATAGCTCCTCTCCCACCGTGCCGTCCAGGAGGCGCGGATTGCAGCTTTGACGTGCGCCACTGCCTTTCCGTTCCCAAGCTCAGGAAGCGGCGGGTGAATGTGATTCACCATAGGCCTTGAGAATCTCTTCTGCTTCCTGCCGATACCGTGATTCGATCAGTTCCCTCCTACCGAGAGCTGTCAATTCCTGAAGCTTTGCGGCTGTGACGATCCGATAGAAAGACATGAAAAGTGAAAGGTAAAACCCACGCCAGCCATCCCGGAACCCCCCTGCTCTTATGTAGCGATCCCCAAATTCCTTGACTCCCCTCAAAAGAGCTCGGACCGGCGTCCTCCTCTCCCCTCGTTCAAATGCTTGGTTGGCTTCGATACTTGTATAGCGATTGAGTCTCTCTATGAATTGTTGGGAATCTAAATAATTGAAGTGCACGATGGCGTTGTCACCACGGTACGACAGCACTTTTATTCGTGCCCCCTCAACGGGCTTAAAGTCCCGGTGCGCCACAGAGCTCCCGACAACGAATCCCTTCTTAAAGAAGCGTACTTGGGCATCTTGCCTAGCTCCCCAGGCGGTGTAGCGGATCACGGCACCAAGCAAGTAGTTGATGCGGGGGAGAAGGGCCACGTCGGCTTCGCCCGAGTCCGCCATACGCCGGAGGTCGCGGCTCAAGGCGACAGGGATCAATTCGTCGGCGTCAACCACCAGGATCCACTCCGAACTCGCTTGGTTCACAGCGAAGGCGCGGGGCGGGTAGTTGAAGCCAGGCCCCCTGTGAAGGTAGACCTGAGCCCCGAACTCGCGGGCAATCTCGACGGTGCGGTCGGTGCTGTACATATCGACCACAACGATTTCGTCAACCCAAGGCTGAACTGACCGCAGCGCAAAGGGAAGGTTCTTCTCTTCGTTAAGTGTATTGATGACTGCCGATATTCGGGGCTTCATTCCTGGCTCCAGACCAAGCCCCAGACCTTACGAACCTCTGAGCGGTAGAGTCCCAGCAAGCATAGAGTGCAAGCACTGAGGCCCGAAGCGAAATAGATCCCCAGCCCCACCAAGCCAGTGGGGGGGGCAAAGTGCATAACGAAATATGTTGCAAGCCCGATCAACGTCGCGACGCACCAGGTAGGGACGATCATTGGCAGGATCCGGAAACTCAGGTGGGCCTGAGCCACACGATAAAGTGCCAAATTCGTGAACATCACACATAAATTTGCTATCGCAAACCCGATCGTACCAAACGCCAAGATCAACGGGGCGCCAAGAGCCCAGGTTCCGAGCATCCAGATCAGGGCGAACTTGAAGGCCGTTCGGGAATGCCCCAAGGCGTTCAGGAGAGCCAACAAGGGGGTGGCGGTGGGGACGAAAAGATTCGCTACCCAGAACAAACAGAATAGGGGCAGCGCTACCAGCCACTTCTGTCCGAAAACGTATCTTGTGAGTGGTTCAATGGAAACAAGAGTCAATATGGCCACCGGGGCTACAACTCCATTGGTCGCTCGGAGGACCTGTTCCACGAACTGAGTTAACGACTCTCTTTGCAGTTGCAACCGGGCGAACGCCGGAAGGTACACCCGCTGCATGACCATCAGGGAAAGGACCGGGTAAGCCGCCACCATCACGGCCCAGTTGACGTATCCCACGGAACCCGCTCCTAGCAGGAGGCCGATGAAGACCGGAGTTATGCTTTCCTTCAAAAGAGATGTGAAGCCAATTCCCTGGTAAGGCACTCCAAACCTCAGGTGGTCGCGCACACGCTCCCAGTCCAAGCGCCAGCCGATTCGCCAGGGGCTGACGTGGTTGACGAGGATCGCCCCGGTCAGCGAGCGGGCGAACAGCGCAAGGGCAAAGCTAAGCGTTCCCACCCCTTTCCATGCCAGCATCACCGCCGTACTGTAAAAGACGAGTGCCGTCGCCACTTCCACCATCGCGAGCTTGTCGAAGGACAAGTGGCGCTCAAGTCGGGCCGACGGAATGGTTTGAAAGGAGGTGCACAGCAAGGAAAGGGCCACCAAGCGGAACACCCAACTGTCATGCCGGGGCAGATGGTAGGCATTGGCGACCCATGGTGCGGCTAGCCAGAAGAGGATGACGACGGAGACCACTAAGACTTGCTGAACGGTGAAGATAGCCCGATAGTCTTCCTCAAGCGGTTCGTCCGCCTGCCGCACCAGGCTTGCACCCAAACCGGCGTCACCGAAGGTAATGAGGAAACTGAGAAAGAAGGTGACAACGGCAAAGAGCCCAAATTCCGAGGGCGACAACAGTCTCGCCAGCAAAATGACACCAAGCGAGCGTATCCCCACGGCGAGGATCTGACGAAGGCCTAGGGCCAGCATGCTATGTATTGCCTTGCGGGCTACAGTGCGGAGTGCAACACCTTTGTGAAGCCCTGTCCCGAATTCAGGGAACGCAGGCTCTTGGATGAGAGGGGCATCTAGAGTCTTTCTTCGGGCGTTCGTCCACCCCGATTGTTCGTTTTGCAGAGGGTTATACCTCACATCCATCTGATTCTAAGGCATATGGCTAACAGAGCTTGCTAGGCTGGCGGTGAGGACCGCAGGGCGTCAGAGTGCGCAAGCTGCAAAACGCTAGCGATCACAGGGTCCCCAATAGAAATGTCAGCCGAGATTCTCAGAGTCCGAAGCGAGGTACGGTATTCCGCCGTCCGGCGCAGACCTTTCTCCAGATCCACGCGAGCATTATAACCCAAAACCCGCCGCGCCGCGGCCGCAGCGCCTCTTCAGGCGAGATTATGTCTCCCAATATTAGTCGGCCCGTTCCCCAACGGCACGAGGACTATTGCCAACCCTTGTCCTTAAACTGGCAACAGCCAATCTTGTTCACCAGCGAGTCTCAGAGAACGATCGAGATGAGCCTCTGAATTTGATTCCGGATGATATTCGTACTCGCGTAGAACCTCCCCGTACGTCTTCACACGCGCAACCTGTCGGGCGCCGTGATGGCCCGCCGTGGTGATGCGATGGCGCTTTGCTGTGTATTGGTCAATCCAATCCAACTTAATCCATTTTCTCGGATCAGATTCGTACGGCGCGATAAGGTGAAAGCGCTCCGCGTCGACCCCGATGGGATGGCCGAGTTGCTTCACGTGACACGTCAATAAGAAGTTGAAGGGTTTGATTTGGTCACCGTACTGCTTCCCTTCGTTAACCTGAATCCGGCGGGAAAAATGGGGAGAACACGGTGTCAAGCGTCTAGGAATGCGATTTCGCGGTCCACGGGACGTTACATCCAAACCTCACTTTTAGTGCGGTTTCCGTGTAAGAGCCCTGACCCCCCGTCCGACCGCTCGGCACAATGCATGCTGCGAAGCCCATCATCCTCATGACGCAGGATTCAGGTTAAGTCTTTCTAGAGGTCGCGGGACGACAGGACTGCTGATCGTCACACGCCCAATAGCGGGCAAATCCTCGGAGCCCAGATTGTGTGTCGGCAACCTTAAAGCTCTGCGGACGATATTAACCTATTTATGTGCTTTTCGGAACCATTCGCAGTCAACCGAAGCGCCGTGTGGGCGGAACGGGCTCGGGACTTCGTGAGGCGGTCAAGGGACCAGGAAAAATCCTGACAGGCTCAGACCGCAGCCATGGCCGCGTGCGCGTTTTCCGCACCCTTCCGCAGCAACGCCCAGATCACCGAGATCTCGTGTCACGCCCGCGGCGCCAATCTTCTGTTCCCCAAAACTCGCACGGTGATCGACATGGGCGGCCAGGATGCCAAGGGGATCAGGATAGGTGAAGACGGAGACGTGAAGGACTTCGTGATGAACGACAAGTGCGCCGCCGGCACTGGGCGCTTTCTTTCAAACTCGGCGGAAACCGTTGGTCTC
>JAIQEZ010000134.1 GCA_020073545.1 Terriglobia bacterium
CCAGCCCTCTCCCAGTCAACCAAACTGCCGATTGCCTAACGCTGCTTACGATATGCCTCTGCCGCGCGAGCAACGGCGTCCCGGTCCAGCTCGAAGCCCCGAAAGAGAAGACCGAATTCGCAAGGCCGGTCAGCATGCTGACGCCCGACCACCAGATGACCGCCAGGGCGAGACCGAGGCGCGTGCCAATGATGTCCAGCAGAACGCCCCCAATCAGCCACATGCCTGCGTAGGAGATCTGAAATGCGGAGAAGACTCGAGAAAGATCGGTGTGAGTGAGGTGCAGCTCCTGGGTAATTATCGGCGCCAGGACGGAGAAGGTTTGCCGGCTGATGTAGTTGACCACCGTGGAACCGAACAGTGTCCAGACGATCCACCAGCGAAGTCGCTTGGAAGCCATACGGATAAACTCACTACCTCAGCTTCAGCGCGGTCCAAGGCTCGCGCGAAAACTCGCGGCACAATACCATAGGCGGCGGATTCCTGTCAGCAGTTATTGGGACCCCAGGGAGGCTTTCGATTGCGTTCAGATGCGCGTTTCAGATAGAGTAACCGGCATGTTGCGGGACGCCCGCACTCCCCGTCGGTACACATCTTCTCCAGGAGTAATTTCGTGCGACCTATCACGCTCAGTTTGATTACGATCTTCGGCCTGCTCACGAGTTCGTCGCCGGCTTTCGGTGAGAACGTCCGCGTGTGGCAGGGAAGCCTTGAGATTCCAACCTACCTGTTGGGTGCTGAAGACCAGAACCCACCCTTCGCTCTGGCGGATCGTCGCCGCGTTTACCCGTTCACAATGCTCGATGACCTGACGGACCGGCTGGAGACGAAGAGTTACAGGGCTGTTTTCCTGGAGAATGAATATCTAAAAGCCATCGTTCTGCCCGAAATGGGCGGTCGTCTCTATTCGCTCTATGACAAGGTTAATAAACATGAAGTGTTTTACCGTAACAATGTAGTGAAGTATGGCCTGGTAGCGCTGCGAGGCGCGTGGGTGTCGGGTGGGATGGAGTTCAATTTTCCCGACGGGCACTCGGCGGTGACGGTCTCACCGGTCGCCTTCACAACTTTCCAGAACCCGGATGGCAGCGCCACGGTGGTGGTGGGCGATGTGGATCAGGTGACGGAGATGCATTGGGAAGTGGCGCTGACGCTCCGTCCCAGGCAGGCCCGGCTGGAGCAGCAGGTAACGCTATTCAACGACACACCGCTCGCGAACCTCTACTGGTTTTGGACGAATGCGGCCGTTCCAGCGAGCGAGGACATGCAATTCATCTACCCCATGCGGGAAGCCTACCCGCACGTGAAGGGTGAGGTGTGGGCGTACCCGGTTCACGACGGCGTGGACTATAGCTGGTACAAGGACGTTCGCCAGCCGACGTCGCTTTTTGGCCGTCACGCGCACCGTGACTTTTTCGGTGCGTACTACCACAAGTCCGATTATGGCGTCGTGCACGTCGCCGACTTCCGGGAAGTTCCTGGAAAGAAAACCTGGACGTGGGGCCTGGCCGATGACGGATTGATCTGGACGGACCTGCTCACCGATCACGACGGACCCTACAACGAAATCCAGGCGGGCCGCTACGAGACGCAACTGAACCATGAATTCATCGCGCCGCGCCGAGTGGAGTCTTTTACAGAGTTCTGGTATCCCGTGCACGGGCTGGAGGGCGGCTTCGTGGAAGCCACACCTTTGCTGGCGATGAATGTGAACTTTTTGAAGGCCGCGCAAGGGATTCCCCAACACGTGGAGTTTTCGCTGTTCCCGACCGTGCCGATCAACGATGCGAAGGTGCAGGTGAAGCTGGGGGCGCAGGTTTTGAAGGACTCCGGCCCCGTGTCGTTTGAGCCGATGACTGCAGTGAAAGTGGGAGTGCCGGTGGCGGATCTTGAGGCGGCCAAAACCAAAATTCAAATTGACGTGAGCACGTCGAACGGCCAGGCGCTTTTGCACTGGTCGGCTGCTGATCCGATCGACGGCAATGCGGATTTCGTACCCGCCGCTGGCATTTCTACACCCCCTCGCAAACCGGTCGAGAAGATGAGCGTGGAGGAACTTTACCTGTACGGCGTGGAACAGGAGAAGGGCGGCAAAGAACGAGCCGCGGAAGAAACCTACCAGGCGGTGCTGACGCGCGATCCCGGTTATGCGGCTGCGTTGGTGAAAATGGCGTGGTACCAGTATCGCGCGGGAGACTTTCGGGCTGCGGAGGGTTTTATCGCCCGCGCGATAGGGCGTGACGGCTTCAATCCTGGGACGCACTACGCCGCGGGCGTCATCTATCGCGCCGCACACCGCTGGTCCCTGGCCCAGGACGCGTTCTGGGCTGCCATTCATTTCGGCGGCGGTGAGGCTCCCGCGCTGGGGCAGTTGGGAGAAATCGCCATTCGCCTGCAGAAGTATGATCAGGCGGTGACGCTGCTTTATCGAGCGCTGAGTCACAATCCTTATGACGCGATGGCTTTGACGGACCTCGCGGCGTCACTGCGGCTGGCGGGGCGGACCACTGAGGCGTCGAAGGTTATCGCGCGAGCTCTTGAGCGGATGCCGTTGCTGCCCTATGCCAGAGCGGAACGGTGGAGGATCGAGACCGCGCTCGAAAAGGCAATGCCCAAGCCGGCGGGTCACGCGTCGGAGGATTGGGCGGGGCCATATCCCGCGTCGGCAGACCCTTACCTGGAGATCGCGGCGTGGTACCGAATGCTGGGTGATGTCGCCTCATCGGAGGCCGTCCTGCAAGCCGCTCTCAGTCACCTTCCCGCGCCGGCGGTTACTCCGGTGGTTTATTACTATCTGGCTGCGAACGCACGCGAAGCAGGGAAGGATGACCAGGCCGACGAATACGCGCGAAAAGCGCAGGCGGCGCCTTACACTAATGTGTTTCCGAATCGCCTGGAAGATGCATGGGTGATCGACGACGAGTTGCGAGACCATCCCCTGGACGCGCACGCATCGTACTTCCTGGGAAACTACCTGTTCGCGCATGGCCGTTACGATGACGCGGCCCGCTACTGGTCGGATGCTTTCGGGCAGGGTTTTGCGTGTTCGGTGCTGATGCGGAATCTTGGCCTCTACGCGTGGCGAGTGAAGAATGATCTGTCGGGCGCCGCAGGGTTTTACGAAAATGCCGTAAAGTTGGCCCCGGAAGACTACCGCCTTTACACCGACCTGGACGAGATCTATTTCCGCATGGGGAATGCCGGGAGCCGCGAGAAGTTGTTTGCTGAGGGGCCCGCGTCGGTTCGTGATCGTGACACCGTGCTGGTGCGACACGCCCGGTTGTTGATCCAGGAAAGGGAGTACGACCGGGCATTGGATCTCTTGATGAACCACCACTTCAAGCCGTGGGAAGGCGGCGTGGGTGTGCGTGAGATGTACGTGCTGGCGAACTTCCAGAAGGGAAGGCGCGCGCTGGAAGATAGCAGACCTGCGGAGGCCGAGGCGGCATTGCGAAAGGCGCTCGAATATCCGCGCAACTTGGGCGTTGGCAAACCCGACAAGCCGCATGATGAGGAAGTCCTTTTCTGGCTCGGCGATGCCCTGAAGGCCCAGGGTAAGACCGATGCGGCGCGCGATGCCTGGGCGCAGGCGGCGCAGGAAGGGAAGGATGGTTCAGTGGTGTCGAGCTTGTATCGCGGCCTGGCGCTGCGCCGGTTGGGGCAGACCGAAGAGGCGGACAAGGTTCTGAACCCGCTGTCGCAGGTCAAGCCGGGAGAAAAACACGGTGCCGCAGAATTCTACGCCTCGGGCTTGCTCGATCTGTTTGCTAACCGCAGCGACAAGGCGGCGGGAAAGTTTACGGCGGCGCTTGAGGCCGATCCGGACTTCTGGTCGGCGCGCCTCGCGCTGGACCGGGTTACCAGGTAAGGTTCTTGCGTGGGCAGAGGAAGGGATTTTCTGCCCTTCGCAGAGCCAGGTCGCCAGCCGGCGAGACAAGTTGTCGAGAGCCTGATGGAAGGTCCAACCTTGCAGCCGGCCCTCATGGGACGTTGTGCGACGTGCAAACGATCAGGTTTTTCTTCCGTTAAGCCCAAAACACCTCAGGGTGATTGGTGGGTCCGTCCAGGTGCCCGACGAGCCTCTTTTCCAGTCCCTGACGAGAGACGCCGAGATCGCGCCGCAGCCGATCCATCTCCGCTGCGCTCAAGGGTGAAAAGTTGCGTGCCAGTTCCACGTTGTGCTCGAGCATTTCGACCTTCGGCATGCCCACTACCGCCGCCGCGACCGGCAAGGTCATGGCGAAACGCAGGAGCGAGTCGACATCGGCCTTGCCGGCTTCCTGACCAATCAGAAACTCCTGACCAAAAGCCTTCATGGCAATGATGCCCAGGTTTTTCCTGTGGGCGGCGACGAGGGCGGTCTCTTCAAACTCGCCGTTGCCGGAGGGGTTAAGCGCAATCTGCACGCAGTCGAGGGGGTGGCGCTCGATCGCCTGGGCCATCACCGTGCCGTCGGTGTGGCTGGTCATGCCGATGAAGCGTGTCATCTTCTGTTCTTTCGCTTGCAGCAGCCCTTTCAGGGCCCCATCGGGAGCTTCAATCTTGGCTAAGTCCTCGGCGTGCCCCAGACTGTGAATGTGCACGAGATCGACATGGTCGGTCTGCAGGCGCTTCAGGCTGTCTTCCAGCTGCTTGAGGAAAGCGTCGCGCGTCCGGTCGGGAATCTTGGTCGCCAGCCAGACTTCCTTGCGGCGCGTGGCCATGACCTTGCCAACGCGCGTCTCGCTCTTGCCGTCACCGTAAGCATAGGCGGTGTCCAGGTAGTCGATGCCCAGGTCAAGGGCGCGATTGAGCGCGGCAAGTGCCCTGTCCTCATCCTGATACATCAGGAAGCGGCTGCCGCAACCGAAAGCCAGGATGGAAACGCTGGCGCTCGTGCCTCCCAACGTGCGGTGGGGCAAGGCCTGGGTACCTCCTGCGGCGGGGGCCAGGTTCCCTAACAGAGGGAGACTCGCCCCTGCCGCGCCCCCAATGGCCAGCCTTTCCAGAAACTTCCTGCGCGAAAAATCTTTGCTCATAACGACTCCTCGACAGAGATTTGGTGAACGTGACTCACGGGGCCCTGATTCCTTACTGCGTGCTAGCCGGCCGCACAACTACACCTTGGGTGGGATTGCAGCCGGCGTCTTGGGAAGTGAGGCGGACGTCGGCAAAATCACCCGTTTCATCGAATGAGCCCAGTCCGACTTGGCCGCACGTGAAGGTTCGGTCGATGACGGAAAAACGCGGCTGAGGTTCATCATCAACGAAAACTTCGATCGAGCCCGAGCTGATTTCGCGCTGCACGCGGACCTTGTGCCAATCCCTGTCGGGCAGGACTGGTGCCGCCTCGGCGCCTGCGATGCGGCGACGGGGCGCCCCGTCCACCAGGAAGATGCCGTTGTGAACGGGTTGCTGGGTGCCGGTGTCAACGGATAAGTGCGCGTAATAAAAATGCAGCGTGTCCACGTAATTAAATACCATAAGCATGGAACGGCCCGCGCGGCGCACGCGCGCCTGGAAGGTGAAACTCCCCACCTCGACACCTTTCAGCAAGGCGAATTGCCTCGGGCGTCGCGGAACCAGCGGCTCGCGGTTCCGCAACATGTGCAGGAAATGCAGCGGCCCTTCGGTTCCGATCACCCAGTCCTCGGGGTAAGGGAATTGCCAGGTGTCGAGATTGCCCGATGAGAAACCGTCATAATAGGTGACGGAGCGAAGTACGGGCCGTGCGTCGATGGACGTTAAGAAAATGGCCAGAGATGCCGTGGACAGGAAAAGGACAAGGAAGGAAACGGTCCTGCGATCAGGATGCATGGAAGCCCCGCGAGCCGGTATGACCGGAGTGGAGATTATAAAGCATTTTGGGTAAGTACGAGGATTTTTGCCAAGGATTTCATCTGGTGAAAAGGGCAAACCGTCGCAGGCGGGACCGCCCGAAGAGGTGAGGTGAGTCCGCCTCGCCAAATGGCAGCTTCGGAATCGTGGGCTAAGCTTTCCGGAAGACCAGTTCTGAGCCTTTGGCAGAGACTCCCACGCGGTCAGCCGCGTGCACTTGGCCGGTGGCCATCAAGCGATAGAGGGGATCCTGAAGCTCGCACGCCAGAGTGTGCTGGAGGTGCGCGGCTCCGTACTCGGTGTCGCACCCGTGGCTCAGCAACAACGACCTGGCACTGGCGGTAAACTCGATCTGAAAAGGCGTAGTCGGGTGCTGGTGGAAAATCCGGCTGACCTCGGCGAGCTCGAGGTCAAGGATTTTCTTCAGGTCCGCGGGGCGGAGCGGGTGATAAACGATGGTTTCCTCGACGCGGCGCAGGAATTCCGGAGGGAAGTGGCGTTTGAGCGCGCGCAACGACACATTGTGGAAGTGGCGCGCTTTGGCGTCCTCCTCCGCCAGCTGCGGGATGAAACCGGAGGGCGCGGTGGCGCGCAGGCTTTCCTTGGAGCCGATGTTGCTTGTGAAGAAGAAAAGGCAGGCGGAGAAGTCCACATGCCGGTTGCGGCCGTCATTCAGCTCCGCGCGGTCGAGGACGCCCAAGAGCAGGGAATAGAGCGAGTGATGCGCTTTTTCGATTTCGTCGAAAAGGATCAGGGTGTAGGGAAACTCCGGCGTGCGGTCGCGCTCAATGTTCTCGTGCGTGAAAACCGGTTCGGTATCGGCATGACCGATGTAGCCCGGTGGGGCGCCCACCAGCCGGGCGATTTCGTGCTGCTGTTGGTACTCGGCGCAATTGATCTTGAGCAGCGCACTGGGACTGCCGAGCAGCACTTCTGCCAGCGCCTCCACGGAATGGGTCTTTCCGCAGCCCGGTGGCCCGAGCAGGAGGACGGAGCCCATGGTCCGGCGTGGCCTGGCGCGCCTGCACTTCAATCCGCTGTAGGAGCCGAAGGATGGCGTCGGTAGCCTGCGGCTGGCCGACCACGTTGGCGGCCCAACGCCGTGCCACGTGCTCGAGCCAGGAACTCCTGGCCGTGGGCAGCAACGTGACCCAATCTTTGAGTTGGTGCTGGACGGCTTGGCTGCTTAACATTGCTCCCCTCGCATCTTACACTGCAGGCTGGCCACACAGCCGGTGACTCGAGCCGCACACCTCTTCTTCGGCAGGTTTGGCGTTGAACTTGAGGGGCGATAGCCGCTTGGCGGTGATAGCTTGGGTCAAGCGATTTTTGTGCCGAATTGTGCCCCAAATCAGTTATAAGTGTGGATCGACTTGGCGCGGAGATCCTGCTTTTCGCGCGCCCAGGTAAGAAAAATCTTCGATGAGGGTTGGTTTGCCGAATCCATCCCAGCCAGGCTCTCCGACGTTCTTGCGTTTGCTTCCCATCCTATTTTTCTTTTCCGGGGCATCGAGCCTGATTTTTGAGACCATCTTCACGCGTCTGCTAACCTATACCTTTGGCAATACGGCGCATGCGGTCAGCACTGTGCTGGGAGCGTTCTTAGGTGGGCTAGCACTGGGGGCCTACGTAATTGGCCGGTGGGTGGACCGCCGGGGCGCGAGCCTCTTGACCTACGGGACGTTGGAACTGCTGGTGGGGCTGTACTGCCTGTTCATCCCTGGGCTTTTCACGCTGCTGACGAAGGCCTATGTGGGGCTCTACCACGCACTGCACCTGGGAATGTGGTCGCTCACGGCGGTGCGCTTCGGACTCGCGGCCGTGGTGATTCTGATTCCTACGCTGTTGATGGGCGGGACACTGCCGGTCCTGGCTCGCTGCGTGGCGAGCGCGGCGGAGGGATTTCAGCCCCTCGTCGATCGCCTCTATGCCTGGAACACGCTGGGGGCGGCGGCGGGAACCCTGGCGTCAACCTACGTGCTGATGCCCTCGCTCGGCGTGCGGGGAACGATTCGCCTGGCATGCGCCGTGAATCTGGCGATTTTCCTGAGTGTAGCGGTGTGGAACTGGAAGGGGAGCCGGGTGGAGCCGCAAGGCGTGGCCACGCCCGTGGCAGGGAGGGACCTCGACCCGCATCGCCGCGTCCTGCTGGTGGCAGCGTTTCTGACCGGCGTCGTGGCCCTCGTCTACGAGGTCGTGTGGACGCACATTCTGGGTTTTCTGGTGGGCAATACCGTTTACGCCTTCGGAGTGATGCTCTTCACATTCCTGTGTGGGCTGGGGTGGGGAGCGCACCTGGTGGCGCGCCACCTCGCTCGTCCGGCGCTCTGGCCTCGGGCGCTGGCTGCGGCGCAATTATTCCTGGGCCTGGTGGTCTTTGTCAGCTTGCCTCTGTGGAATCACCTCCCGGACCTTTTTGCGCAGGGACTTCAGCGCGCCTGGGTTTGGGACGTGGCCGGCATGGCCTTGTTACTGGTGGCGCGCATGGCCTACTTGGTCTGGAGCATCTTCCGCCGGCGAGGCCGCGACCGAGTTCCCTGGGCTCGCATCGTCGAGTTCGTGGCGGAGTTCGTCCTGCTGGCGCGGCTCGTTTCCATGGACTCCGCGACCCTGTGGCGGTTCGAGGTCGGGGGCTTCCTCGCTGCGGAACTGTTGCGATTCTTCACGGCGTTTTATCTCCTTATTCTGCCCTGCCTGCTTTTGGGGATCAGTTTCCCGCTGCTCCTCAATCTCGCCACCCAGGCCGGCAGCGTGGGCGCGAGTGTGGGTGGCATTTACGCTGCCAACACCGCCGGGACGGTGCTGGGCTCTGTGCTCACGGGGTTCCTGGTGTTGCCCGCCCTCGGCTCCCACGCCACGCTGCAGGCGGCGGCGACGCTCGATCTGCTGCTGGGGTTGGGCTTTGCCTTGCTGCTCGTCCCGCTCAGTCGCAGCCGCCGTTGGGTTTTGGCGGTGGTGGTGGCGTCGCTGGTGGTGTTGGCGTGGGGGGGGGCGGCGCAATGGGACGCGCGCGGGCTGACACGTGGGACGTATGTCTACTTCAACAACGGCTGGCCTATCGACCGAGTTCTTTATTTCGCCGAGGATGTGCAGGGCGGGCTGACGTCGGTCATCGGAATGGGGCAAACGCGCGTCCTGCTCTCGAATGGGAAATTCCAGGGCAATAACACCGGGGAGGTTGCCGCGCAGGCGCGCTTCGCGCTGACGCCGATTCTCTTCACGCCGCGCTTTGACCGCGCGCTGGTGATCGGCCTGGGCACCGGTAACACCCTGCGCGTGGTGTCCCTTTTCCCATTTCGAAAGATCGAGGCGGTGGAAATTGCCCCGCATATTGTGGAGGCCGCGCGGGAGTGGTTCGGAGATGTGAACGCCGGAGTGTTCGACCGCGACCCGCGCGTGAAGCTCACCTTGGCCGATGGGCGGAACGTCCTGCTGCTCACGCGCGAGCGCTACGATCTGATCACCATCGAAGTCTCCTCCATCTGGATCAGTGGTGAAGCCGACCTGTACAACCGGGAATTCTACGAGCTTTGCCGGTCGCACTTGACTGAGCACGGCGTGCTGCAACAGTGGGTGCAGATCCATCACATGCGCCCGCAGGAGTTGCGGGTGATCCTGAATACAGCGGCGCAGGTGTTCGCCCACGTGGCTTTTTTTCTGGGGCCCGAGCAGGGGTTGCTGATTGCCTCTCCCGACCCGCTCGAATGCGACGCGCGGCAGGTGGCGGCACTCGAGAATATCCCGGGCGTCCGCCCGGAGCTGGTGGGCCTGGGAATTCCGAGCCTGTGGTCGCTGCTGGGTGAGCTGATGCTCTTCGACTCCTCGTTTCGCCAGGCGACCGGCGCGTTGCCCGGGGCGCGCGGCCTGCCGGCGGATTTTGCCTCCACCGATGACCGGCCCTACTTGGAGTACCAGACCCCAAAAGGGAATACAGCAACGTATAATACCGCAGAGGTTAATGTACGGCTTCTGCTGCGCTTTCGTCCGCCGCCGCTTCCCCCCGAGCTGACGGTACGGAACCTGGCGTCCGACGATGACTGGAACCTGCTGCTCGGGTACGTGCTGGAGGGGCGAGGGGATGCGGAGGGCGCTCTCACGGCCTTCCGCCGGGTGGGGGGAAGTGTGGCAGCGCGCGCCGCCGCGGAAATCGATCGCCTCGCCCCAAAGGCGCCGGGCACGCGGCGCTGACCGGAACTGGTGGAAACAGGGGGCGTGAATTGCCGCTTGACACTGCCTCCAATTTCGCAATAATTCTCACCTTATGAAAACCCCGAAAGCCAGCTATCCACCGGCCGCTGCATACACGGTGAAGTCACTCGTCAAAGCGCTGAGCATTCTGGAGGTGCTGGCGGAAGAGGAGCCGCCTTACACGCTCACGCAACTCAGTCGGCGCTTGCACCTGCACGTCAGTACCGTGCACCGGCTGCTGGTCAACCTGGTGCGGCACGGTTTTGTGGAAGAGGATCCCATTTCAGGAGGTTACCAGCTCAGCTACCGTGTCCTGCGCATGGGGCTGCGCGTTCTGGACCGCCTGGATTTCCGCCGGGCGGCGCAGCCGCTGTTGCGAGACCTGAACCTGCGCACCAAGGAGACGGTGCACCTGGCGATTCTACAGGAAGGGCTGGCAATCTCCATTGAGAAGTTTGGCAGCCCGCAACCCGTGGGGCTGGACGCGCGCTTGGGCGGCGCGATGCCGCTGCACTGCACGGGAGTGGGAAAGACTTTGCTGGCCTATCAGAGCGACGAACTGCTGAGCCAAATCGCCCAGGCGCCGGGCCTGACGCGCATGACCTCGCACACGATCACCGCCCTGCCGCAACTGCGGCGGGAACTGGAGCGTATTCGCGAGCAGGGCTACGCGCTTGACCAGGAGGAAGCTGTGGACGGCCTGCGCTGTGTGGCGGGACCCGTTTTCAATCACGCCGGCCAAGTCGTGGCGGCCTTCAGCGTGGCGGGACCGGCCACGCGAATGAATGCCGCACGAATTCCCGAAATCGCGCAAATGGTACGCGAAACCAGCCAGCAGATCTCCTACCGGCTGGGCTTTCGCGCCGACCTGCGCCCCCTCGGCGCACCGCTGGCCACAGAGTTACGCTCCGAGCGGGGTGTGTCGCGGGGGCGGACGGCAGAGGCGGGGTAGCTGGCAGGGCGCCACCTCGTCATGCACTGCAAAACGCGGATGCGAATGTGTGGGTCATTGACGACTTCTAAGCCTAGCCAGGATTTCTCACCAAAGTTGCGCGGCCCGAGTGCGAACCAACAGCTTGGCCTTGCTACGGGGTAAGAAGGCGTCCACGCGAACGTTGCGGAAGGAGCCGTCCTTCTTGGCGTTGCTGGGGTAGTAGGCGAGCGTGTACTGGTTGCGGATGTCGCGGGCGACTTGGCGGCAGGTGCTCTCGACCTCGTCGAGGGCCCTGGGGAAGTAGGGCTCACCGCCGGTGGCCTCCGCAAGTTTTTCGAGCACTTTGGCGGCGCGGTGTGCTTCGCCGCCGCGGATCTTGAAAAGACCGCCCGGTTCCTCGGAGCCGAGCAGGCCGATGGTGTAGATGACGGCGTTGGATTTCTGCGCTCTGGCCAGGAGCTCGTCGAAGGTGTAGCGGCTGGCATTATCCTCCCCGTCAGTGATGATCAGCAGAACCTTCTTGTCGCGATTACCGAGCTTCAGGTGGTCGAGCGAGGCATAGACGGCGTCGTAAAGAGCCGTGCCGCCGCGGGAATCGATCTTGTCGAGCGCCGACCTTAAATCCTCAATGTTACTCGCAAAGTCTCCCGGTGTATCGAGGTAATACACATCATTGAAATTCACCACAAAGACTTGGTCCTGGGGATTGGAGGTTTTGGCAAAGGTGAGCGCGGCAGCGTTCACGGACTCGCGTTTCTGCTTCATGCTGCCGCTGTCGTCGATGACAATACCCATGGTAACGGGGATATCGGCATGGCTGAACACGGAGAGCTTCTGCGGGGCGCCGTCCTCAAAGACGCGGAAGTCATCCTGGTGGAGGTCGTTTACCATGCGCCCTTTCTTGTCGAGCACGGTGGCGTGCAGGACGACCAGGTTGACGTCCACGTTGATGGTGTATTCCTTGCCCTTTTTCTCGGCCTGGGGTGTGCTGGCGGTAATCGGCTGCAGCGCTTGGACGCACAGGGCGAGCGGCGAGCAGAGCAGGATGGCAAGGAATCCTCTCCTGAGGAGCGGGATTCGGCCGTGCGGATCATTGAGTCGGTGCATAGTATCCGGTTCGAGCGTAAATCTGGAGAGGGGGCAAGCCTTTGGGCGGGTTCAGCTTGACCTTGATGCGCCTCCAGCGGCCGTCGCGGATCAGGTTCGAGGGCTTGTAGCCCAGCACATATTGGTTGCGCAGCTCGATGGAGATTTTCTCCGCGATATCGGGCAGTTCGTTGGAGTCTTCGACACTGAACATGCGGCCGCCCGAGACTTCCGAGAGTTCGGCGAGCAAGCCGGGGCCGTTGTCTTCCTCCGGGGTGCGAGCCCGGGCGGCGGGCGGCTCGAAGATGCCGACGGCGTAAATCTGCACGTCGGATTCCTTCACCGCGCGCTTGATGTCACTTTCCGTGTAGCGGCTGTGGTTGTCGCCCCCGTCGGAGATGACCAGGAGCGCTCGGCGGTTGGTCGTGGCTTTTTTCATCTCGCTCAAGCCCAGATAAATCGCGTCCAGAAGCGCCGTTCTCCCTCCTGATTTTACGAACAACATCCGGTCCTGCAGACTTTCAAACTTCGCGGTGAATCCCGTGATCAGGTCCGGCCGGTCTGCAAAGCTGATGAGCATGAACTCATCCTGAGGGTTGGATGTCTTGAAGAACTGTAGGGCTGCTTCCTTGGATTTCTGGATTTTGTCACCCATCGAGCCGCTGCTGTCAAAGATCAAGCCCACGGAAATGGGGGCATCCTCAGTGGAGAAAGCCACGATCTTCTGCTCCACCTTCTCGTCATACACCTGAAAGTTGCCCTGGTCGAGGCCGGTCACGATCCGATCGTACGGGTCGGTGACGGTGACATTGACCACGACCATGTTCACGTCAACCTGCAGGGGAGCAACGTGGATGGGAGGTGTGCGCACCGTGACGCGCGCCTCCGGCTGGTTATCGGGCGGTCGTGTTGGGGTGGTCTTCTCATCGCCCGCAGCGCACCATGCCGGCGCTCCCAGCAGACCCACCAGGACAATCGCCACTACCCTTAGTCGCCAACCCCGGCCCAGCGAAAGAGCTGTCATGCTAGCAGCCCTCATGGAAAGGGAACTGAGCAACGGCTCGCAGGATCGCCAGCCCAGCTCATTATCCCGCCCTTACCCCTGAGATAATTCTAACACACTTCACTCGCGGTTGCTGCCCTACGCAGGCACAGGTTTTGCGTTATTGCCGGAAAACGACCGTCCTTCGTAGGATTAGGCACGGATTGACGGAGAAAGCGAAGCGCCGACCGAATATGCCAAGGGTATTTACCATTGACAAGCAGGGAGGAGCGGCGGATAATCGTCCGTACCGATTCCTTCCGTCAACTGGCCGTTTCGGTACAGACAGAGTTTTCAACAGGCTGTGCGGTGCGTGACGCCAGCCGCATATCATGCCTTGTTGCCGAACCACCAATCCGCAAACAGCATTTCGGGAGGCGTATGGGTGCCAAATACATCTTTGTCACCGGAGGTGTAGTTAGTTCGCTGGGGAAGGGGTTGGCCTCCGCGTCCGCCGGGGCCTTGCTTGAGGCACGGGGGCTGAAAGTGTCACTGCTGAAATTTGATCCCTACCTGAATGTCGACCCCGGCACCATGAGCCCGTTCCAGCACGGGGAGGTCTTCGTCACCGATGACGGGGCGGAAACGGATCTCGACCTGGGGCATTACGAACGCTTTACGCGCACCCGCATGCTGCGCGACAACAACTGTACTGCGGGCCGCATCTACGAAACCATCATCACCAAGGAGCGACGCGGCGATTACCTGGGTAAGACGGTACAGGTGATTCCGCATGTGACCAACGAAATCAAGGCCGCCATCCGCAAGGTCTCGAATGACGTGGATGTGGTGATCGTGGAAGTGGGCGGCACGGTAGGCGACATCGAATCGTTGCCATTCCTGGAAGCCATTCGTCAGATGCGTTTGGAGCAGGGGCGCGAAAACGTGGTGTTCGTTCACCTGACGCTGGTCCCTTACATCGGGACTTCCGGCGAACTCAAGACCAAGCCCACGCAACATTCCGTGAAGGAATTGCGCGAAATCGGTATCCAGCCGGATATCCTCCTCTGCCGCACGGACCATTTCCTTTCCCCGGACATCAAAGCCAAGATCGCATTATTCTGCAGCGTTCCGGAAGAAGCCGTCATCACGGCCAAGGACGTGGATAACATCTATGAAGTGCCGCTCGTGCTCGGGCATGAAGGCCTGGATATCCAGATTCTGCGCTGCCTGAAGTTGCAGACGGCCGAGCGCAACATGCAGCCCTGGACGGACCTCGTGGAAAAAATCCGGCATCCCCTGGATGAGGTCACCATCGGCATCGTGGGCAAATACGTGGGCTTTCAGGATTCTTACAAGAGCCTAAACGAAGCGCTGTTCCACGGCGGGTTGGCGCGGCGGGTGAAGGTGAACCTGGCCTGGGTGGAGGCGGAAGGTCTGGAGGGCGGAGCCTGTGAGGAGCAGTTGCGTGACCTGGATGGCATCCTGGTGCCAGGGGGTTTCGGCAAGCGCGGCATCCTGGGAATGCTGAAGGGAATTGAATACGCGCGGACGCGCAAGATGCCCTATTTTGGGATCTGCCTGGGCATGCAGTGCGCGGTGATCGAATACGCACGCAACGTGTGCGGTCTGGAAGGGGCTGACAGTTCGGAGTTCGACCCTTCCACACCCCATCGCGTGATCTACAAGTTGCGCGAACTGCGGGGCATTGACGAGTTGGGCGGCACGATGCGCCTGGGCGCGTGGACTGCGCGCTTGAAGCCGGGTTCGTTCGCTCACCAGGCTTACGGCACTGCGGAGATTTCGGAGCGCCACCGCCACCGCTACGAATTCAACCGGGAGTACGAAGAGACTCTGGTGGCGCACGGATTGGATTTGACCGGGGTGACTCCTGACGGAACGTACGTGGAGATCGTGGAAATCCGCGACCATCCCTGGTTCTTGGGCTGCCAGTTTCATCCGGAATTCAAGTCCCGGCCCCTGGAGCCCCACCCACTTTTCACGGCGTTCGTCAGTGCGGCTTATCAGTATCGACTCAAGCGCCTGAGTTCGAAGCGCGAGAGTACGCAGCCGGCGCCGGCCCAGAGGCTCGCTGCCAGTGGAGCAGGGACGGGCGGAGTGGGGACCATCCAGGGGGCTGGTTCCTCGAATTCTTGAGGGATCTTGTTGGGTCGTTCGCCGCTGTCCTGCCCACTTCCCGGACCCGACCATACCGCCTGTTCGTTCTTGCCGAGTCCCGTGAGGGAATGCCACGCGGCCTTTACCGGCGCGCCCGGAGAGACGTCCCGGATTCTTGAAGGGTCCGAACACTTCGCACACCGAATCTGAAGGAGAATCGAATGAAGAGATCACGCCGATTGTTTCTCGCTCTTGCCGCTGCCCTTGTACTGGGCGGTGCGGTGGGGGTGGCGCGGGCCGCGGTTTCCGAAGCGGAGCAGCAATCTTTGCGCACACAGTACGTGGGCAAAGTTCTGATCATTCGCAAGTGCGCGCGCCTGGCAAGCCAGTATGACGTGCAGGAAGACGGCACCGTGAAAGGTGATTTCCAGCCCGGCTACTGGTCTGTGGACGGAGCCGTCCAGGTCAAGGACATGGAGTTTTACAGGGACCGCGTGACGTTCAAGTGCCTTAAACTCTGGGCGAACATCAAGGACGACGGGCAGCTCCACTTTTTCCCCGCGGCCGCAGCCCTGAAAGGAAAACCCGGCGATTATCCCCAGACCACGGACATCGTTTTTCGGACCACCCAGGAGAGCGTGTCGGCAGCCGAGATTGCCACGCGCGTCAGAAAGGTTTGCTTGGGAGACCAAGACTCGTTGCTGAGCACGGCTCCGCAGCCCATCGTGGCTTTCATTCAGAAGGTCCCGGCGGAGGTGGATATTGATCCGGTCACAGGCCTGGGCTTTACCGGCAAGCCGCCGAAGGCGATTGCGCAGCCCACGCCGAACGAGTCACGCGAGGCCGAGTTGGTGGGGCAATCCGGTCGGGAGAGCTTTGTCGTGTTCGTAGACGACCAGGGCAAAGCCGCGGTCGTCGGCTTCACGCACCTTTTGCAGTACGGCCTGGAAGAAGCCACCCTTGAAGCTGTAAAGAGCTGGAAATTCGAGCCGGCGACAAAAGATGGGAAGCCGGTAGCGATCCGGATTCCCATGTGGATCGACTACAAGCTGCCGGATAAGAGATAATTGTGCGGGCGGAAAGGTTCGGATCGCGGGGTGTGCTGGCACCTGGATCCGTCGGAAGGGCGTGCAGAAACGGAGAGTACCGCCGCCTTTCCGTCCTGGTCCGAATCTCTTGAGTGTTAAGAGCTGCGATTCTGCGAGAATAAGGTCATGAGGCGTGTGGTACGGGTTGGCAAGCTGGCGCTCGGGGCGGGGCAGCCGCTCGCGGTGATCGCCGGCCCCTGTGTCCTTGAGAGCGAACGTCACGCGCTCAAAATGGCGGAGCGCTTGTCCGCCACTGCGCGCGAGTTGCGCGTTCCCTACATCTTTAAGGCATCGTACGACAAGGCCAACCGAACCTCGTTGGACTCCTACCGCGGGCCTGGCCTCGCGGGCGGGCTCGAAATCCTGGCGCGCATCAAGAAGGAGTTTGGAGTCGTCATCCTCACCGATGTTCACGAAGTGGGGCAAGTGCAGCCAGCGGCCGAGGTCTGCGACATTCTACAGATTCCCGCCTTCCTCTCGCGCCAGACCGATTTGCTGCTCGCCGTCGGCCGCTCGGGCGCCGCTGTGAACATCAAGAAGGGACAGTTCCTCTCGCCCTGGGATATCCGCCACGCCGTCGGAAAAATCCGGAGCACCGGGAATGACCGCATCTTGGTGACGGAGCGCGGCACGAGCTTCGGGTACAACAACCTAGTCGTGGATATGCGGGGCTTGGCCGTGATGAAAGAGTTTGACGTTCCCGTGATCCTCGATGTCACCCACGCGTTGCAGCTTCCCGGGGGAGAGGGGAAGCGGAGCGGCGGTCAGCCCCAGTTCATTGAGCCGCTGGCACGCGCGGGCGTCGCGGCGGGAGTGGATGGCGTCTTCATGGAAGTTCACGATCGACCCGCCCGGGCGCTTTCCGACGGGGCGAACGCCCTTGACCTGCGGCGCTTCAAGCCGCTCGTGGCGCGGCTGCGCGACTTGGGGAACTTCGTTCGGAGGCTGTAGCTGTCGGCTGAAAATGACGTAGCGCCGACCGGAACCTGTCCCGACATCGTCGGGAGGTCGGCACTTGCCGAGCCCAAGCTCGGCGGTACAGCTCACGACCTACACATGTCGGACCAGGACCCCCGCCGGGAACTCGCCCTGCTGGTGAACTCCGCATATCCCATCATCTATATGGAGACCTGGGAAGAAGCGCGCGCGGCCGCGATCCTGGAGGATGTGGCAGAAGATCTGCGCGTTCCTTTGTACGCGTGGGCAGTGACGACGGGACTGGCGCGCGCGGGCGGCGCCCCGATCTACAACACTCATGAGCCTGCCCAGGCCCTGGCCACAGTCAGCACCCTTACGGGCGATGGCCTTTTCCTGCTCAAGGACTTCCACAAGTACCTGGACCAGGATGTGATCGTGCGGAAACTCCGCGACCTCACGCAGGAATTCCGCCGCGAGCGGCGCTCCGTCATTATCACTTCACCCGTGGTCAATATCCCCATCGAGTTGGAGAAGGATGCGGCGCGCTTCTCTTTGGGTTTGCCCGGCGAAGCGGAGCTGAGGCCACTGACGGCCGCGACGGTGCGGGAGTTGATGGGCAAATATCACCTAAAAAACGAGCTGCATTCTGCGCAGATGCCCGCCCTGGTTCGCAGCCTGCGCGGCCTCACACTGGACGAGGCGCGACGCATCCTCACTCAGTCCATCCTGGAAAAATCCTCCCTGGACATTGGCACCATCGAACTGGTGCATGAGGGGAAGACCAAACTGGTCAAAGATCAGGGCGTCATTGAGTTCTTGAAGCCTGAGGCCGCCCTGGGGTCGGTCGGGGGACTGGGGCGCCTGAAGGGGTGGCTGGAGAAGCGCCGTGCGGCACTTTCGCCCGAAGGGGCGCGTTTCGGGCTCGACCCTCCCAAGGGCATCCTGATCTTTGGTGTCCAGGGCTGCGGCAAAAGCCTTTGTGCCAAAGCCGTGGCGCGGGAATGGAACCTGGCGCTGCTCAAGTTTGATACGAGCCGGTTGCTCGAGAAATACATCGGTGAATCCGAAAAGAATCTGCGGAAGTCACTCCAGGTGGCGGAAGCTGTGGCGCCGGCTGTGCTCTGGATCGACGAAATCGAGAAGATGTTCCCGAGCGCCGCTCTCAGCTCCGACGTGGACGGCGCCTCTCGATGCGGCTGTTCGGGACGTTCCTGACTTGGATGCAAGAGAAGAAATCGCCGGTCTTCATTGTGGCGACCTCGAACGATGTTTCCTCCCTCCCCCCGGAGTTTCTTCGTAAGGGACGCTTCGATGAGCTGTTTTTTGTGGATCTGCCGGATGCGAAAGAGCGGCAGACGATTTTCTCAATTCACCTGGCGAGGCGCCAGGAAGACCCCGCCAAGTTCAATCTCTTGCAGCTCGCTGAGGCAAGTGCGGGTTTCAGCGGTGCGGAGATTGAGGAAGCGGTGAAGTCCGCGCTTTACTCCGCCTTCGCCCAGAAAGCTCCTCTCTCCTCGGACATGCTCCTGAAGGAATTGCAGTCCACCTACCCTCTGTCCGTTACCATGAAGGAAAAGATCGAGGCTCTGCGTGAATGGGCGCAGCAACGGGCCGTTCCCGCCAACTAGTGCCGTTCCGACTTGATGAGGCAATGTATTCCGCCTCTGAGTCGCACATCATCAAGGCGCTCCGGACCTTGCCCGGATAAGTCGGAACAAGTTGGAACGGCACTAGCTCCGCACCCAGGGACATTTCGACAGGGATCAAACCCGCAGGCATCTTGATTTGACGGGCTCCCAAAATCGCGTTATGTTGCTGGGGTCGAAATCCATTGGCGTAATCTGTGTAGCCTCTTGGCTGGCGGTTATGGCCCTCACGATCCGCAACTTGAAAATCCGTGGCCAGATCCTGCTGGTGACCCTGCCTCCTCTCTTCGTCCTGCTCTGCGCGGTGGCGCTCCTCTTCTACGCGTATTGGAGTGCCCTCCATACGGGAAGATCGGCATCACGATCCAAGGAAGGCGTGGCCCGCGGCGAGGCGCTTTTGCGGCACGCCACGGAAGCTACGATGGCCGTGCGCGGATATGTTTTCACCCGCCGGAAGGATGTACTCGACCCTTACGATAAGGCCGTGGTCGATGCTCAGGAAGACCTGATCGCGCTGCACGAGCTGGAAGCCAACGATCCGGAACAACTGAAGGAAGTAAACGGGATTCGGACGAAATTCGACCGGATGCAAAGGGAATGGGCTGTGCCCACGATTGAGAAAGTCCGGCGCGGCGAGGACTTGGATGCCCCTGCGTTGGTGCAGGACGGGCTTACGCGGATGGCCGCACTCCGCTTGCAGGTGTCGAGTCTGGTGAAAGAAGATGAGGCACAGTATGGGGACGAGACGCGGGGAGCGGAATGGGTGATGCATCGCATGCTGGTGGTGGGGGTGAGCCTGGCCGCACTCCTGGCGGGCATTCTGCTCTTTTTGACGAGCGTTGTGACGCGTCTGATTGTGGTTCCGGTTCTGCAATTGATCCGCGCCTCCGAGCAGGTGAGCCGCGGCGATTTTGAGCCCGTCCTGCCGCCCCTGGTCGACAATGAATTCGGAGTTCTTTCCCGCAGTTTCTCGAACATGACCGCCGCCTTGCGACGCGAACGCGAGGAGATCGCGGCCTTGAACCAGTTTTCGGAGGCGGTCACCCAGTGCACCTCGGAGCGTGAAGTCTACGACCTGCTTCTGCATTCCCTTAAAGAGCGCTTCCAGCCCCGGCAAGTGATGGTCTTCAAATTAAACGCCTCGGAGAACTATCTGGAGGCCGCCGCCACCCTCGTGCCGCTCCCCAAGGAGGTGGGCGCCTGGCCGATGATCGAGGAGCCGCACAACTGCAAGGCGGTGCGCACCGGGCGCCACTTCCGCGTGAACGACGTGAGTGTTGAACCGCTCTGCCCCTCAAAATTCGTGCTGCCCACGGAGGGAAGCTACTATTGCGGGCCCCTGATTGCGGGCGGCATCATCATCGGCTCGGTGCGGATGGAGGCAGCCAAAGACCTGTGGACGCCGGAGCGCGAACGGTTGCTGGAAAGTTATCTGAGCGGCGCGGCCTCGGCGCTTTCCAACCTGCGCCTTCTTGACACCATGAAGCAGCAGGCCAACATTGATGTGCTCACCGGGCTTTACAACCGGCGCTTCCTGGAAGATTACGCGCGCAAACTCTTTGCAATTGCCCGGCGGCGCGCCCAGCCCGTGGGGCTCCTGATGATGGACTTGGACCATTTCAAGAACTTCAACGATGTTTACGGGCATGAGATCGGTGACCGCATCCTGCGCCATTTCGCCAAGACCGTCACAACCTGTATGCGCGAGACCAACCTCGCAGCCCGGTACGGGGGCGAGGAGTTCGTGGTGCTTCTCCCCGACACCGGCCCGAAGTCCTGCGCCCTCGTCGCCGAACGCATCCGCAAGGCGGTGATGGTGATGGTGGTGCCGTCGAACACCGACCGGCCGCTACCCCAGGTCACCGTAAGCATGGGAATCGCCGTTTTCCCGGATCACGGACAAACCCTGGAAGAAGTGGTCCAAGCTTCCGACAAGGCTCTTTACGAGTCCAAGCGCGCGGGCCGGAACCGCGTCACCGTCTACATTCCCCAGGAAGCCGCAGCGGGCTAGCCCCGTGCCCGCCTGGTCAGGTTCTTTTCGGAAGCCTTCGCAATCAACCAAAGCGCCGCGTGGGCAGAGCGGGTTCGGGACTTCTTTAGGCGGTCACGGGACTAGCTTCCCCGCCCCGACAAAGGCGCGAATCCCTTCGCGAGCGTCTGCCCGTTCATCAGCGCGAGCTTCCCACCGCCAGGCCCGTACACGATCTGAGTATAACTCCCGCCGTAGCGCGGTTGAACTCCCGAGCCAGCCCGCCTAAGGAAGGTTCCAGCGGGTGGAGCCCTTCGACGGCTCCAGACTGCTTCAACTCAAACCGGCGGGTGTTCGGGAGGCGCCCGCGGGTGGCACCGACATCGCTGTTTATGTCGGCGACGCCTAGCCCGCCCAAGAGCCTCGGCGGTACCCAGGGGGCAGCATCGTCAATTGGCGCATACGGACAGACCAATATACGCGCCACCCGCGACCAGCCTAACTGCCCCCGTTGTGGGGTTCTCCAGTGCGCCCATCGTTCAGGTAAGAAGCTCTAAATGATTCACCCTTGCGATAGACGATATTTAGGATAATCAGCGCGATCAATGGATACCCCGTCAATATTTGAGCGTTTATCCCCATGTCTCCTGTTCCGGCGGCTATCCCCAGGGCGCGACCAAAGAGACGAACCCGTCCACCGGAAGCAAACGAGAAGGTGCTGAAGAGTTCGCAAAATAGAAAATAAATGATCTCCCCGCCGAAAACGATGTTACAGGCAACCCGGCCTCGCCGTTCAAGCCGCCAAAGGAACGGGCTTGCAACAAGCAGACCTATCAGAAAAAGGGAGTTGGCGATGGTCATCCCGTAAAAAGCTCCAAGGTAATAAGGGGGCGAGGCCGGGTCGGGACCCCGTGCATGGATTCGGCAGACTGTGTGAGCAAGAAAATACAATCCGAGTGTCGCGAAGAACACATTAAGGATCGCAAATCCACGAATGGTCCTCGCTATCCAGTGTTGCATTTACGTGCCTCCTGTACTTGGCCAAACTCTTCTCGAGGCTGGTGCGAAGCAGGCTGCCCGTGTGTTCGATGAACCCGGGCAGTGTCGAGAACCCTGCGATCGAAACTGCCTTACGATCCGTTTAAGGGACGGGTAGCGGGTTGGCATTCTCTTCGCTGCAGGCCGTGTGACTGCAATCGAGTTCGCACCCGTGGTATATTTCCGCCACTGCTTGGAGACAGGCTTTGCCACCACGCACCCCAGCAAACCAACCGTATCCCATACACAGGACCGTACCTACGGCCTTCTCAACCTCACAATGCGCTTTGCACATTTGACAACCGACACTACTCGCCAACTGAAGAGCGGTCAGCACACTGCCGGCACAATTAATGGGCCAGGCAAGCCCGCCGGGGATTCCTCTCCCCCCTCCACTAGGGGGCTCTCCACCGCCACCCCCGCCGCCACCGCCAGGAGGGTAAGGCGGGGCAGGCGTCCCGCACTCAGCGTGGCTGTCCGCGTACCACGGATCGCTGCAAGGATCGGGCTCGCAGCCAATGAACGGGTCGCAGCCTCCGCCTCCCTGTGGGCAGCCGACGCCAGTAAACGGATCACAGCCGGGGTCACCTCCGGTTTTTGGCGGCAATGGCCTATCCCTCCCTAGCCCCAGCGGATCGACCAGCGCCAGAGGATTGTTCGTGACGTAGGCATAGCGGTTCCAGGACTGAGGATTCGTCGGGTCGACCGCCCCGAGGCCGATGGGATCGGGCGAGACCCAGCGCCCCCAGACAGGATGGTATTCCCGGTGAAGGAAGTCGTGGAGCGGTTAGGGACCGGACGAAATCGTGTCCTGATTCTGGCCAGTGAAGTTGCGGTCGATCATCCCCACCTCGGCGTAGTTCTCACCATACGGGGCGTAGGCGCCGTCGTAATACATCGCGCGGCTCGGAGTGGAGGCAAAGCGCGCGCTGCCCAGCCAATCGGCATGCCGGTAGTAGCTGAGCGTACTGCCGGCATACACCGCCGTCGCCCCCGCGTCCGTCAAGGCCCTTTATCGCTGGGTCCGTCGCCGGTCCCCTCCTTCGCAGGGCCGGTGGGCCGAGCGAAACTCCGGCTCACGTAGTATGCCACCAGTGTGCAGGGAGGGATGGCGATCAAGCTGGTGATGGACGAGCCGCGCGCCGCTTCGGGGGATAAGAGGCCAAGCTTCGACGCATAGTGGAAGATAACAAGGCTGCACATCAGCATGACGCCACCAATGACGGCGCACAACGGCCTCAGATCCCCGCCGGATGCCCGGGCATATCTAATCGAATAGTAAATGGGGGACGCCAGCGTCACAAGGAGCAGCGAAAGGGTCAGCCACGGGGCGAACAGAGAACGCAACGGTACCTTCATTCCCAGATGAAGGACTCCGAAATACAGGACCGAGCCCGCGAGGACTACGCCGACAGTGAACTGAAAGAACCAGACCTTAAAGCTTCGTAAGCCTTGGCGATCTTACGGACCAGCAAATCTGGCAGCAAGCTCAGTCGTTTCTAAACACGTCCCGCCCCGGCGATTTCAATCAGTCGATGATGGAACTGGGCGCGACCGTTTGCCTGCCGCGCGATCCCAAGTGCCCGACCTGTCCTGTCCGGAAGTGGTGCGTC
>JAIQEZ010000135.1 GCA_020073545.1 Terriglobia bacterium
GCCGTGCGTGAGGCGTTGGAAGAAATGAACGCGCCCTTCGACTCCCTCCAGCTTCAGATGAGCCTCAAGTGCGATTTCCGGGCACTCACTTATCTGCTCAGGAATGCCGCCAACGTGAACCAGCGCTATTCGCTTGAAGAGCGCTTCGTGATGTTGTGCTTCCGCCTGGTCTTCGTTTCCCTGATCACCCGGCAGTGGCTCCGACTGCGCGAAAAACCCGCTATCCTGAAACTGACAGCGATTCTCCAGTACTTCGCCAACGTGGTGGGCCAGCGCGTGAACACCCTCCACTTCGACAACCTGGCCGCCGCCGAGCAGTTCCTGAATCTTTAATCCTCGTTCTAGCGTTGTTCCAACGATGCGGGGCAATCCCCCCCTGGGCACCCGCCATCCCGACGCTGCGCAAGGCTCGGGCCGGATTTGTAGGCTCACTTGGTTGGAATCGCGGCAGCGTACGCCTGTTCGGGGCCACGGTGCGGCGGATGGCGGAGTTATCGCTAGCGGGAGGCTAGAGTGCGGTGGCAGGCGGGAGGAAACTCGGCGACGATTGAAGATGGGAGAAGGAGAGGTATCGGCACAACCCCTCAGGAAAAGAGCAATTGCAGGTTATCCCGTGCCTGGAAGAACCAGGATTGGCCGTCTCTGGGGGACTGGTGGAATGCAGGATGAAAAATGCGGCTGCAACGAAAGCAACTGGAAGTATAATTGCCCCGGCCGGCAGGGCCAAATGGAAATCCCAGGTTACAACGCCGAGCCAAATCTCATCCGAGGAGGCGCTATGAGAGTCAAGATATTCTTATTTTGCCTCATTGTCTTTGCGCTGGCCGCAGTAGCTAGCGCGCAGACCAAAATCTCGGGCACCGCGCTGTGCGGCAAACCAGAGCCAACTTACGCTATTCAAGTGGGAGACCGACCCAATCATTCCTTCGCGATCTCCCAGTCTAAGTGCCCGTACACCAAGCCCAGTGAATTGGCGGGAATACAAACCAAGGAGTATGTCGCCACGACCTTTAGTGAAATCAGTGGCAGCCGCGCTACCACCCGCGGCTTCGTGGACGGCACCATGGCCAATGGCGACAAGTTCCAGGTCCGCTCTCAGGGCTCGGCTGCTGTGAAAGAGGGAGTCATTGAGAGCGTTGAGGGCACATGGAGCTTTGTGGGCGGCACGGGTAAGCTCAAAGGCATCAAGGGTAAGGGAACCTACAAGGGGAAAGTTGGGCCCGAAGGTATGACCCACGAGATCGAGGGTGAATACGAACTTCCCAAGTGAATGAGCACCCGGGAGGCGGGGGGATCCAATGTGGAAAGGGCTCCTTCGCCTTCCCGGTTTCCAGAACCGACGGGTAGGGCAAATGTTCGCTAAGGCGGGAAGTTCATGCGGCGCAGGAGGTCCTGGAAGCGCGGGTCGGAGCGCAGGGGGTCAAGGGGCGGGTCAATCTTCAAGTAGAGTATCCCCCTGTCGCGGACCTGGTAGGCTTTTTCTAGCCACTGGAAGGCTTGATCTTTTTCGCTGAGGCCTGCGTATACGAGAGCAACTTCGTAATAGCCGACTTTGTGTTTTTGGGCGCACTCCCTCAACTTTCGTATCATCTCCCGTGCTTCGGGCCGTTTACCGGCACGTGCGTAGGCGTTGCCCAGGTCGCCCCAATTCATTGGGTTGTCTGGCCCCTGTAGAAACTCCGCGATGGCTTCTTTGTACATGCCTTTCTCGCGGTAGGCAACTGCCATACCAGCATGAACCCAACTCGACGAGGGCCACCCCAGTCCTCTTTGAAACAGCTGGAGCGCCTGGTCGTACTGGCGGCTATAGTAATGTAGCGCGCCCAGATTGTCATAACGCCACGGCGCTTCCGGGTTAATTTCCACCGCGTGCGTCACATGCGTAAGAGCCTCTTGAGTCCGACCCAAGAACATGACGTAGAAGCCATACCAGCGGTGGGCGCACTCGAGACTTGGGTTAAGCTGAAGGGCTCGCTGGAACTCTCTTTCGGCACCTGCCCAATCCCAATCACCCCTGTACAGGGTCTCACCGAGGAGAACATGAGCTTCGGCGAGGCTGTTATCAAGGTCGAGTGCCTTACGTGCTGCCGCTTTTTCTCCCGCGTATGCCTCGACGGAGGGCAGGAATTCTAGTTCGCCAGCAGCAGAGTAAGCACCCGCCACGCTGACGTAGGCTCGCGCAAAGTTGGGGTCTTTCTTGACTGCCTGCTCGGCGTACTCGACGACCTTTTTCCATTCACCTCGGCTATTCCAATCTGCGCCCTTCCGTTCGCCTCGAATATTCCAATCTGCGGCCCTCAGATAGAGCTCCATAGCTTCGGGATTGACGGGTCGGGCGCGGGCGAGACGCGCCTGGACATCAGGCGTCACCTTAGCTTTGACCTCATCGGCGATGGCGCGTGCGATTTCGCTCTGCAAGCTCAGCACGTCCCGCAGGTCGCGCTCGTAGCTCCGCGACCACAAATGACGTTCCGGCACTGCCCCAATCAACTGCGCCGTGATCCGAACCCTGTCGGCCGAGCGGAGCACGGACCCTTCGACCAAGGCATCAACGTTCAGTTCGCGGGCAATTTGCGGGAGTGGCCTCTTGACCTCTTTGTATTGCATTACCGAGGTCCGCGAAATCACGCGAAGGGAACCGATTTGGCCTAATTCCGCGATCAGCGCATCGGTCATGGCGTCGGCGAAGTATTCCTGCTCTGGGTCGCGGGAGAGGTTCTCGAGCGGCAGGACGGCGATGGACTCGATCCGCGGCACGGGTGCCGCGCGTCGTAGTAGTCGGTCGCGCAGGCCGGCGACGTTGAGGACCGTGAGCACCGCCAGCATCACCACAATAATTCCCACCGCCAGCGCGATTCGCCCCTGCAGCGCTGCTCCACGAGCGGCGTCTTCGGGTCGGCGGTCACAGACGGCCGCCACAGAATCGACCGGCGCGATGAAACGATAACCGCGGCGATGCAAGGTTTCCACAAAACGCGGGATCTCGGCCGAGTCGCCCAGGACTTCACGGATTTTGTTGATGGCAGCGTTCAGGTTGTGATCGAAATCGACGAAGGTGCCGTCCGCCCATAGCCGCTTCTGTAGTTCCTCCCGTGTCACCACATCACCAGGGCGCTCCAGCAGGATGGCCAGGACCTGAAAGGGCTGCCCTGAGAACTTCAGCTTCGTCCCACTTTTGCGCAGTTGGCCAGCGCGAAGGTCCACCTCGAAGACCCCAAAGTGTACCAAGCGGGGTGAGTGGCCAGTTTCTTCCACGGGAGTCTTGCCTCAGTTGCCACCAGTTTAGCACCGAATTGTAATTAATCAACACGGCACGTTGTCTTCACCAAGTCATGGACCGAACCCTCTACCCACCGTGTTTCCAGCCAGTTACGTCCTGACCTTCTTTCGACCCCTGCCTGACCCAGAATGGGCTCGATATGCATTGAGGTAGTGGCACGCCCGGCCCAATGTCGGCCTCACCGCGCAACCCGCGGAGGAGGACGACATGAGCGAGCAGAGACAGGGAGTTGGGGGCCGGGGGCTCCGGGCGGTGATTGGGTTGGGATTCTTGACGATGGGTTCGGGGGTCTTCGGTCGGGATACCCTTGCGGCTAGGACCGAGGCCGATCCGAGTCCTACGATAACCATTCTGCTATACAACTATGCGCAAACCTCAGCCGGGACATTGACGAGGGCGGAGCGTGAGGCCAGCAGAATCCTCAGAGAGGCTGGCGTGGAGACGGTCTGGCAGGACTGTCCCACCGGACCACTCCGCCGCTGGCCCGCCAGGACCCTGCCAGGGGCCGCTGGAATCTGCCGAGGTCGTGTTGAGGATACTTCCCAGCGCCACGAAGAATGGGTTCCGGGACACCGTGTTCGGTTATGCCAATCTCCCGGCATACGCGAGTGTCTATTACGACCGGGCGGTGCTCCTCGCTAGAAGTGAGAACGTCGAGTTCGAACTTCCCATCATCCTGGGTTTCGCCATGGCGCACGAACTCGGCCATCTGCTGCTGGGATCGAACAGCCATTCCGACACGGGGATCATGCGCGCGCAGTGGGATCGAAAAGCCGTGCAAAGCGCGCTCATGGGCCGGCAGCTTTTTACGCTGGAACAGGCGGGAGCCATGCGCGAGAACCTGCGGGCGCGGAGAGCCGCTACAGCAATTGGTGGAGTCGCGTCGTATCGATGACTCCGCCGCGGCGACCCTTTAGGGCGCGCTCGATCAGGGTGTGGCGCACGGGCCGGGCAATGAGTATCGCAGAGCACCAACCGGGGGGTTGGTGTTAGCTGACGGAGTTGAATCGCCAGCACCATTTTCTTCAGCGTTGGTGTCAGTGATGGCTCCGGAGAGGTCTCAGTGCAAGCCGCGATCCTGCCGAGTGCCATCCCTGCCGCGTGGCCGCGCAACGGCTGGTGAGTACAGCGCTTGTCGCCAACAACACGCACGAACGTCCGCCAGTGAGAAGTTCGAAACGCAATAAATCCTACTTCTTCCACCTGGCAACAAGCCGGCCGCGCGTATGAATGGGACAGTGTTCTTAGATGAAGTTGGGGATTGTCACTGGAAATGCAGCTTGAGCTTTTGAGCGTCCTTCAGGAATGGGAGCGCAGGCCACCCGCTCGCAGAAAAGGCTGACCGTTTTTCCGTTAACCCGGAACTGCGAACTGCTTTGCCCTACAGCCCCACCCCGGTCCTTGCGCCCATCCTGCCCCGTAGCCTCAGCGCCGACGAAAAGAGCACGTAGAATGCCAGCCGAGCTCCGAGTGTGCAAAGACTTCGGCATGGCAACCGAAAAAAGCTATTGAACTTGGACCTCGACATAGGATATTCCTTCCCGCCGTTAAGCCCCGGTGATAGGAGGGCGGGCGACGCGGTCCCGATCATCCATGTGGGATATATGAGCCGGAGACACAACTAGAATGCAAAGTACACAGAACATAATCGCCATCGACTTGGGCAATTCCAGCGGACGCTTTGCGCTGTGTGAATGGGATGGGAAGCGGGGTAGTCTGCGCGAGATCTATCAGTTCCCGAACGCTCCCATGACGATTGGCCCACACGTCGTCTGGGACACAGAACGTATCTGGGGAGAAATCGTTAAGGGTCTCCACATCGCTTCCTCTGCAACACACGGTAAGGTTGAAAGCCTGGGGCTTGATAGCTGGGGGGCAGAATACGTGCTGATCGACCGTGAGGGAAACCGCGTCGGCCACGCCTACTCGCTCCGCGACCCGCGCAACGTGCCGGCCATGGATCGCGCCTTTCAAATTGTCCCCGTGAAGAGGATCTACGAAATTACCGGAATTCAAGTCATGCCCGTCAACACGCTCTATGGTTTGCTGGCGCACATCCAGGAACTGCCCGAGGAGTGGGACAAGACCTGGCTGTGGCTCGGCACGCCCGAGTACTACCTGTTTCGGATAACCGGAGTCCCGGTGGCCGAGTACACCAATGCACCTAACTCGCAAATGGTGGACGCACGTTCGAGGAACTGGTCGAAGGAACTGTGCGACGCCTTTGGCCTCAGTCTCGAGAAGTTTCCTCCCATCGTCCCCCCAGGGACGACACTCGGACGGCTCCGGCCGGAACTCGCCAACGAGGTGGGGCTAAAGAGCACGAAGGTCGTCGCGCCCGCATGCCATGACACAGCATCGGCAGTTGCCGCGATACCTTATCCGCACGATCGCCTGGCCTTCATAAGCTCCGGGACCTGGTCGCTGGTGGGCACGGTGCTGCGCGGCCCCCTCATCTCGGAATTGGGATTCCAGCTTAACATCACGAACGAAGGCGGTGTGGGTGACACCATCCGGTTCTTACGCAACGTCATTGGGTTGTGGGTGCTTCAAGAACTACTGAGAGAATGGAACTCGCAGGGGTTGCGCGTCTCTGCAGAGCAATTGGCTCAGGGTTGTATCAGCGCTCCGCTTGAAGGCGCGTGGATCGATGTCAGGGATGAGAAGACTTTCCTGGCGCCGGGGAACATGGCCGCTCGCATTAACGGCGAGTTGAAGGCCCGAGGTTTTCCGGAAGTAACGCAGCCCCGCGAACTTGCCTCCGTCGTCTTTCGCAGCTTGGCAAAACGCTATGCGGAAGTCCTCGACGGGATTCATCGTTGCACCGGCAAACCCCTTGAACGCCTTTGCATCGTCGGAGGCGGAGTGAGGAACGAGGTGCTCAACAGGCTGGCGCAAGAGGCTACCGGCCTGGAGCTGTTGAAGGGGTCGAGCGAAGCCACGCTCATCGGCAACGCCACGCTGCAAATTGCTGCGCTGGAGAATACCCACTCTCTGGAAGATATTCAGTCGATCGCCTCCCGGCTGAGGTTCGAGGAAGGGGACGGGACAAACACGCCGCGCACTTGACCGGGACACTTAACTGAAGCCGTCCTGGCATTTGTAGTGGGCACTGATTCTATTGGCAAGGCGGCTAATGGAAGCCGCTCACGCGGTCCTTTTGCGGACTTGCAGGAAGGATACAGAAAACCTAACATCGATCCGCGCCAGTAGTGACTGGGATCGCAAGCCGTCTGCAGCGAGAGAGCTGGACATTGAAACCTGCCTGAGGGCCTTGGTGGGAGGACGGTGTCCGAAGGGAGAATCTTCTCTATGGAAGCTACGACCGCCAGACCCGAAAGGGTGCCTTCGTCCTTTCTCGAGCGACTCGGTATTTACCCACCCCTGGCATGGGGGTTCCTCGCTGTCCTGCTGTTGATGTGCGCTTGCGGCGTTGAATCGGGATTTCTGTCGGCTTATCTCGCCGGCAAAGGATTATCAGCATCGGCCGTGGCGCTGGTGTTTACCGTGTACGGTGTCACCGCTACGTTTGCGTCATGGCTGTCCGGAGCCCTCTCCGACCTCTGGGGATCGAAACGGGTCATGTTCATCGGTCTGGCCATCTGGCTCATTTTCCACGTGGCCTTTCTCTTACTGGGAGTCGCGTCGGGCAACTACCCGCTCTTACTGCTTTTCTACGCAATGCGCGGGTTCGGTTATCCGCTCTTCGCATTCGGCTTCATGGTATGGATCACGGTGGCAACGCCGACTCGAAATCTCGGGACATCGCTGGGCTGGTTTTGGTTTGCATACGCCGCGGGTTTCCCGACCCTCGGCTCCCTCATCGCGAGTTACTTGGTTCCGCTGATGGGTTCGTATCGGACCCTTTGGTGGACACTTATTTTCGCCGCTGCTGCCGGCCTGGCCCTGTTCGGTGTTCGGGATCCGACGGGAACACGGAGGCTCGCTCCCGCGGGTGAGAATCCAATAAAAACGCTCATTTCCAGTGCGACGATCGCCTGGCAGATCCCGAAGATCGGAATCGGCGGCATCGTGCGCACCATCAACACGGCGGCCCAACTCGGGTTTCTGGTGTTTCTGCCGGTCTATTGCACCACCACGGTCGGCTTCACCCTCACGCAGTGGCTACGCTTGCTGACCCTGCTGTCGGTGACCAACGTCATCTGGAACCTCTTGTTCGGAATTATCGGCGATAAATTCGGGTGGCGGAGGACCGTCGCGCTGTTCGGCGGCGCTGGCTGTGCGGTCACGACCCTCATGCTTTATTACTCCATGCAGGGGCACCCGGCGAATTACACGCTGGCGGTCATTGCCGGCATGTTCTATGGAGCCACCCTGTCGGCCTATACGCCACTCGGGGCGATTATGGCGGCCCTCGCGCCGGGCCGCAAAGGCGCGGCCATGTCGATCCTCAACCTCGGCGCCGGGGCGAGCGCCTGGGTCGGCCCTGCGATCGTCGGTGTCTTTCTGCCGTTGCTGGGTGTCGCAGGCGTAATGTGGATTTTCGCCGTGCTCTACGCCGTCAGCTCGGTGCTGACGATGTTCATGAAGGTTCCGGAGGACAAGGCGGGCGCGTAACGGAGCCGCGCCACGGTCCCAGATCTTCTCCGAACCTTTCCGGCGGAAGGTCGGGTCTTGACTCAGCCGCTCAGCGGCGGTCACAGCAGGGTCCACGTTTCTCGCTGACTTCCGTCACCTCGCCACACTTGGGACATCTCATCTTTCCTCCACTGAGTCACTGAACCACTGAATCAATGACCCGGTCACCGGATGGCCAGAGTACTCAGTGATGCAATTGCCAGACCTGGACAAACACCGCCGCAAAGGCCGCGCCAATCGCCACACCGATGAGTAGCCAGCGCACACGCACCCAGAGGACTGCCTGCGCAGACAGGTCGTGCTGGACATCCTCGAGGCGTTGAACCGCGCGGCCAGAGTTGAAAGCCCCGAGGTGCTCGATGCTCTCACGCATTTCCACCTCTTGCGCAAGTTGTGCAGCTTCGGCGCTCAATCGCTGGCAGTACTACTCGAAGGTCTGTTTAATGGCGAGGCTCGCCTTCAGCTTCCAGCGTTCACCTTTCGGTCTTAGCTCTCAGCATTCAGTCAAGATCCTTGTTTCAACCCCCGCCGCTTGCCTCAGTCCTTACATCTGTCCAGCTCGTTGCTGCTGGGCTCGGCGTTCACCTGTCCTTTCGGCAGAAGATCTGGGCTTCATGAACATTTCTTAACGTTGGGGGTGGGCCAATATGTAGCTGTGAGATGATGCCGCCAGCGAGTGCGACGGGAGGTTCTTGCCGGCTGCTGGGTGGAGGCCTTTGCGGGCCGGAGCCAGCAGGTGTAAGGATTCGTGGCCTACCGGTAGGTCCAGTGGAAAGGCGGGGGTCAGGTGCGGACTAGAAGAGGCGGGATGGGGAGAAGAATTTGGGATAGTCGCGGAGCTGGCCATTCCAGCTCACGAAAACGGTGGGCCAACATAAAGATGGGTGGGCGGTGAGCTTGGTTCAGACTTGCGTGAAGATGGTGGGGGCACGACCTGATGTGCGTTTCAACTAACCAGCCTGACAAGCTAAGCATGAGGTATCTTTCGCCTTTATGCACTCATGGAAGTCTTGCAGAGAAAATGCACACAGAGCAATCGTCTTGGAATCGCTCTGGGATCAGCTCGTAGTCCGGTAACGAACTCCATAAGTCTTTCGAGCGCTTCCGGGAATGAGGTGAGCGCGGACGATCACGGAACTTGATTCAATACTCTGACCGCTAGTACTATAAGGGCACACCGTAAGCATTCCTTCGCCCACGTAGTAGTTCTTCTCGCTGACATAACCGAACCCACTTTTGGAAACGTCTTCGGTCGTGGTCACTTCAACGCCGCCGTGATAATCACGGATGCGCACAGGGAGCTGGAGGGGTATCCTCCGGTGCTCACGACGCTCTCTTCGCGGGGTCACGCCAGCCTGGGCGCTGTCTAGTACCGCATACTCATCAGGTGGCGCACCCATAGCCAGTTGCTTTTCGGGGTAGCCCCAAGGAGTATTTGCCGCACACTGCTTGCAAGGTCTTGACAGGATTCCAGAAGTCTCCAGAACGTCCACTTCCACAAGCGAAAGTCGAGTTATGGCCACCTCGTGGCACATGTGGCATTCGAGCAGCGCCTTAGCATCACTCTCTTCGATCCGTTGGGGAAAGTTAATCCCCCAAACGTTCGCATCGGGATTGCCGCACTCCACGCCCCATTCCCCGCCCTGTTCCAGAGGAGGAGAAACCGGGCCGACCACTCGAAACTCGGCCTCGCCCCGGCGCAAGGGGTTGACCAGGCGGACGAGCTGGCCGGGAGACAAGGGACGAGTACTGTAGATTCGCGCCCCATGGCGGTTCAGGCTCGTGGTGTGTACGGGGATCTCAAAAGGCAATCCCGCATCATCCGAGCCTTTCATGCGCAGGGGAATGGTGAGTTGAACCCGGTCGGACCTGCGTCGCTTAGGTTCGTTCACGGAGGGACATCCTTCCTCATCGGGTGATGAGCGTCACGCTAATCCTAGCTCGATTCGCTCAAGACATCAACACGCTGGCCCAGCTTTCCCTCCCGATGGCTCCCAGCGATGTCCGAAAGGGAGTAGGCCGCATCTTGCCTCTTCGCGGCAAAAGCAGAGAGGCGGGGGCGCGGATGGGGAAAAAAGAAGCTTGGCACTCATACTTCACGAGGAGGTCGGCAACCTGATGTAGGCTTCAACTGAATAGTCCGACCTGCAGGAGTCACCTGCGGAGAACCTGTTTTGGCAGCCAAAACAGGGCCGACCGGGTCTGTCGCCACGCATAGAAGCCGGGATGACCTTCGGCAAAGTGCTGAAAGGCCTGAATGGAAAAGTGCCGTCGAACGTCGACGCAGTCAACATGACCCAAAACCCGAAACTCACTCTGAAGTTGGTACGAAAAGCCCAGACCGCTCGTGCTGTATACCTTTTCACTTACGATGGTACAAAAACTCGGGCAGGTCACTACTAAGGACGAAGCCCCGTGCAAGGCCCTGGGCTTCGTCGCGGAGCGAGGATAGCGAGCCGGTCGCGGCGTCAAGGGTCTACGATGAACGCCTGCGGCGCCCTTGACTCCGCTCCTGGCCCGCAAAAGGCGTGGTGTCTCTTGACAACGCCGACGCCGTTATAGATGGGATTCCGGTTGATTTGTCGGTTCAGAAAACGCAAGATGATGCCCGCAGACGCGACGGGGTGAATTCTCGCGAGGCAACTTTCACTCGTCCGTGCTTGCGAGCGTTGCAGTTTCCACTCGTCATAATGGAAAGGAGCTCAAGTCCCATGTTACGCACTCGTCGTGATTTCCTCAGAACTGCGGTAAGCGGCGTGGCCGCGACCGCCGCTCTCAAAGCTGCGCCTTCATTGGGCGCCGGAGCGTGCGCGGAGGATGTTCCCTCCGGCACAATCGAGGTCCGCGTGACCGACGCGCACCGGAAATTCGCTCCGGCCCCGGCCATCAGCTGGCGTCCGGTATCAGGCGCGTCTGACGCGATTGCGCTGGACCCGAGCAGGACTTTCCAGCACCACCTGGGGATCGGCGGAGCGTTCACCGACGCTACCTGCTACATGTTCAACCGTCTCTCGCCTTCGGTGCGCGAACAGTTGTTCCACGAGATGTTTCATCTCTCGGAGATGGGACTCAGTGTGGGGCGCATCTGCGTTGGCTCCAGCGATTATGCGCGGAACGCTTACAGCTATGACGACGGCGCGCCCGACCCCCAGATGGAGCGCTTTTCGATTGACCACGACCGCGCATACATCCTGCCCATGATGCGCGAGGTGCGCGGCGTGAATCGCGATATGTGGCTGCTGGCCTCTCCGTGGAGTCCGCCAGAGTGGATGAAACCCAATAATTCCATGCTCGGCGGGTGCATGCGGCAATCATCCCTTCCTGCGTATGCCCGCTATTTCCTGAAATTCCTCCAGGCCTACCAGGCGGGGGATGTTTACGTCAACTCGGTGACATCGCAGAACGAAGTGGATGCCGAGCAGAACGGGAATATGCCGGCGTGCGTCTGGCCCCAGGAAATTGAGATGGAGTTTGTGGGCCGGCACCCGGGCCCCCTCCTGCGTAAGAGCGGCGTGGAAACAAAGATATGGATTCTCGATCACAACTATGACCTGTGGGGCAGAGCCTGGTGCTGCCTTGATGATCCCGGCGTGCGAGAATATTCGAACGCTGTAGCCTGGCACGGTTACGGGGGCAAGCCGGAGATGATAGGCAGGGTCCATGACGCGCACCCTGACGCCGAGATGTTCTGGACGGAAGGTGGTCCCGATCTCACCTCCGAGACTTACCTCACCGAGTGGAGCGCCTGGGGTGTGACCTTCACGGGCATTCTGCGCAACTGGTGCCGGTGCATCATCGGTTGGAACCTGGCGCTGGATGAGAATGGAAAGCCAAACATCGGTCCGTTCAAGTGCGGCGGCACCCTCACGATCAACTCGCAAACGAAGGAGATCACTCGCAGCGGCCACTTCTGGGCCATGAATCACTTCTCCCGGTCCATTCGGCGCGGTGCACGGCGGTTTGGCTCGCAAAACGGTTCCGTCGGAATCCACCACGTGGCCTTCGAGGATCCCAACGGCCGGCGGGCACTGGTCATTACCAATCCGGGTGCAGCGCGCTTGGTGCAAGTGCAGTTGGCGGGTATGGCGGCGGATGTTCCGCTCCCCGTGGATTCGATTGTGACGTTGTCGTGGAGTTGAGTGTCAACCCTCTCGGATACGGTCTGTCGCCGATATCCGAAGTGAGGCGATTGGACAAATAGCAGAACCAGGTGAGGTTTCTTACGGCGAGGGACAATTCGACGGGTGAGGCGGCAGCATTGGAGAAGTGGCGGACCGACTCCTGTCCGCTCAGCGCGCTTTTGTGGTAACTCACAGAGAGGACCAGTGGAGACGCCGTCCTCGCTTGACGGTTTTCTCGATGACTTCCGCCGCGCTTTTCTCATAGCTAAGTTGCCCACGCTCGGCCAGGTGGCAATAGGCACAAAGAGTCACAAGATTCCCGAGCGAGTCATTTCCCTGTTGGCTTCTCCTGATCTTGTGATGAACCTGGAGATTCTCCAATGACCCGCATTTCTGACACCGCCA
>JAIQEZ010000136.1 GCA_020073545.1 Terriglobia bacterium
GTTTTCGCCAGCGCAGTGATTGCCGTGACCAGCGTATGCTCGACTTCCTCCAGTGCTTGTTCGTAGGTTAACTCTACAGATCTAAAGAGGCGTTTTGCGCTTATCTTGCCTGTTTTCAGATCTAATTGTTGGCTCGGTAGCAAGCGGCGAATACCCTCGTAACGGGTGAGGGGCGCGACGTACCATTCGAGACCAACACCGTGCTGCAATACGCGGTCGTCGGAGATTGCCGTTTGGGGTGTTCGGAGGAGTGCCGCACTGCTTGAAACCAAAACCTGGCTGCCCCTTGCACCAGAATACAGGCAACCCAGCATGGCGGCTGCGTCCGTCTGCAGGATTCCGTTTGCAATAAGCGCCCAGCGTCCCGCCCAGGTGTGAGTGAGATCCGCAACGCAGGCAGGCGGGTTGTTGAGTTCCTCAATGGGGCTCGGTCGCGACGCCTCGGTCTGAATTGCGACGCCGATCAGAATGTACTCGCTCCCGTCACGGGAAACCACCTTCCGTACCGGCAGCCTGGGGCAGTGAGACAAAATTCCACCGCCTTGCACCGTTTCGACTTGCCAGTCTGAATACACCTTCAAGGGCGTGGGGCTGATTATGAATTGTCGTTGATGTTGACGCAGCATCTAGTCAAATCCGTTCAGGAAATCACATGCTCTTATGGTTGGAAGTATTTCGCCTGCCCAGTTCGATCTTTGGTTGTTAGCGTAACGCTCCCTGAATCCGGCCGCCAGCGCATTCACCGCCCCAGTCGCTATAGAGACGGCGCCTGCCCGCCCTGCTGCCGTTATTGTGCAGGAGTTGCAATTACGATCATCGTCTGGTGATGGTTGTATATCGGGAGACAAGCACCTAGTCGGTAACGGGCAAACATGCGAAGCCGGGCTTTCAGGGCTGACGAAGAAGATCCAGCGACCTTGGCTCCGGTAGCCGCGATCACGGGGCCGTTGCTTGGGGCTTTCAGCCTTGAAAGGACCTGGCGGAGCAGCAACTCGGGAACCGTGGAGAATCGGAACTGGCGGACAGGATGAAAACCCGATAGCTGCAGCAACGACTCAATGTTGCGGGTACTGAAAAAGAACAAATGATCGGGATATTGAAATTGAGGGACCATTGCAAGCCGGTCGGGACGCACATCACCCATGTTTCCGGTTTCGAAGATCAATACCCCATGTGGTGTGAGGCGTTCTCTCATGATCCTGAATTCAGCAGAGGGGTCACAAAGATGGCTGATCACGTCGCAGTGGTATATGACATCGAATGACTCGCCAGGATAAGCATCAGATGACGGCCGAGACTCACAGGGAAGCCGCCATCGGTTTCGAATGTAGTCAGCCTGGATGAGGTTGAGTTCGACGCCGTAGGGCGTGAACCCCTCCGCCCGGGCTTCGTCCATAAACAAACCAGCCCCCGGACCAATCTCAAGCAGTTTTCCCCCACTTGCATAGCCCCGCAGTATGTTCAGAGTCAGGCGGGCATGGAGCCGCTTGTAGTGCTCGGAGGCGAACTGACAATGGGAGGAAGTAACCGCCCCGTCGTGTTCATAAAGGTTTCGGATATCTTCACGACTTGGGCGCGGCGAGACGTAGATCAAGCCGCACTGGCGGCACTTCCGTCCCGTGTAACCGTTCTCCTGGATGACCGGGAACGAGTCATCAATACCGCAGAAGATGCAGGAGATGCTTTCCATATGAGTGGCTGCGTGCGGCCTGTCGTGCGGCCGTACGACATTGGGGATGTGAGGGGTAGAGTTCAGTTCTGTAACCACAGTTCAATCTGCCTTGCGTGACCTCCTCGTGGACTGAAGGGAGGTCATCCAACAAGTCTTTCTAATCAGAAGGTAACACGATAAACGGCAGCCCCTGCGGCGCCGCTAGTTGCAGCCAACACCGCGGGTACGGCCCGGGCGAACGCGGATTTCATGGCACTACCCGGGATATACAGAATATCTCCCGCCTGGAGTTGGACGTCCCCTTCTAGGCCCTTGAGCATCTTATTCAGTTCTACATGAATATCCATATAGCCGGCAGGCCCTTTGCGGAGAAGCCTCGAACCATTCATGCTGGAAGTGTGAGTGGTCCCACCAGCCATTGCCAGCGCTTGCAGCAGCGTGATTCTCCCGTCATTCTCCATGACGAAGCCGCCCGGCCTGCCAACATCTCCCAGCACATACACGAGAGCGGCACGCGGAACGATGACCTTGTCACCGGGATAGAGCTGAACGTTGGACGAAAGCGACTGGTGAGGATCTTTCGACAACGGGACTGTAAGGCTGGATCCGTCAGCACTGCGCTGGATCGTTATCTCACCACCTGCCTGGGGCGTCGTCCCACCTGCGGCTGCGAGAACATCCAACAGGTGTTGGCCACCCACAACTCCGTAGACTCCAGGATTCTTCACCTCGCCCAATACGGATACCCCTTGAGTGCTGTACTCGCGAATGAGTACTGACACTTGGGGGGACAGCAGGTAGTTTCCCTCTCTCAGTTTGCCTGCAATAAGCACCCTAGCCTGGTCCGTCGTCAGCCCGGCAAGGTGCAAGCTCCCGATGAGATTGAGGGTTCCATCTCCCAGATCGTTGAGTCGAACGACCTGAGTCAACTGCGGCTCATCGAAGACATTCACCTCGATCAGATCCCCCGGTCCGATCTTTACCCGGGCTTCGCGCGCCGCTCCCTCCGCGGGACCGTCTGCGGTGCGAGTCACATTCCTGCTGCCGGCAGCAGGGGGGGAAGGCTGTGTTTGACCTGCTCCTCCACGAGCGCCAGCAAGGCAGGCAACTGTCATTGTCAACAATAAGGAAAGTCGGAAAATCAATCTCGGGGAAATGAGTTTCATAAGAATTACTCCTCTTTGTTTTAGTTGACCTCGGGGCTGTAGTAGCCGCGCTTGCACTTTGAGTTGGACTTATATCCCAGGTACAGGTAGTGGTCGACAGACTTCAGATCGAAGGCATTCACAATGACGCCTGCGATCCGTTTGCGCGATCGCATGAAGAGGTCACGAACACGGATGAGGGACTGTCTCCTTGTAACACCGGATCGGACAACCAGGACCACGGCATCGCAATAGGCGGAAACGACGGCCGCATCCGTAACTGACAGCACAGGAGGTGTATCCAGGATGATGAAGTCATATTTCGAGCGCCACTCCTGGATGAGTTCCGCCATGCGTGGTGAAGCCAACAACTCGGCCGGATTGGAGGGCCGCGGGCCTGCAGGAATTATGGACAGGTTCGGCAGGGAAGAGAATTTCACAGGCACGCCAGGTGATGCCCCGCCTTCGATGAGGGAACTCAAGCCTCCGTGGTCCTTCAAATTCAACTTACCTTCCAGATTTGACCGCCGCATGTCGGCTTCAACCAACAATACCCGTTGATCTTGCTGAGCGAGCGCAGCCGCACAGTTCAGAGCTATTGTGGTCTTCCCCTCCTCCGGCAGGGGGCTAGTGACCAGGAGGACATTGCTCGCGCCCCGTCGAGTCGCCTGCAGAATCGAAGTTCGCACGATGCGGTATGCTTCAGCGATTTGCGACTGCGGCTTGGACAGAACTACAGCCCCTGCTTTGGACGGGACTGAGAAAGCAGGACTAATCGACATCTTCGGACGCTGTGTCCTGTTCAGACCTTTCCATCGAGGCACGAAACCAAGTGATGGCACCAAGGTTATCTGCTCTGCCTCGTCAGGTGTGGTGATCGTATCATCGCAATTCTCAGCCACGAACGCGCCAGTAACTCCCACCAACAACCCGCCAAACAAGGCTATGGCAAGATTCAATGCTACAAACGGTTTCGCGGGCTGATCAGACGGCCTTGCGGGGTCAACCGTCACGATATTGGTTAGCCGGAGTCCAGCCAGCACCCCTGCCTCCTTCAGTTGTTTGAATAATGAGTCGTAGAGGTTGCGTTTCGACTCTGCTTCGTGTTTCATGATGGAGTACTTAACGTTTCTATCATTGAGTGTGTTTGCGTTTACTTTCGCGCGCTCGAAGGAATCCCGCAGTGCGTTTTCGGTTCGCTGGGCCGTGAGGTAATTGTTTTCCGCACGAGTGGTCAGATTCTGAATCTCCAGTTGGATGTCCTCATCGAGCTGGCTCAGCTCACTCTGCATTTGAACGAGCTTCGGGTAGGATGAACCATACTTTGTTGCTGCTCGGGCGTAGTCCAGCTTGAGCTGACTTTGTTGAACGCGCAGATTCTCGATCGTTGACATTGTGTTTGGGATTCCCGGCGACCTGCGCGCAGAAGGCATGCCCACCAGGTTGGAAATCAACTCCGGGTTGCCACTCTTGGCCAACTGCCAAACGGCTTGGGCAAGAATCCGGTCTGCTTCAGCTTCGGCAACCTGCTTATCCACTTCTTCCAACCTGGTCATTACGATGTTGTGTGCCTCATCGGTCCCCAAAATGCCTGCTTGCTTCTGGTACCGAACCACCTCTTCCTGTGAGGCAGTCACCTGGTCCTTGAGGTCATCGAGCTGCTTTGATAACAAGTCCGAGGCTTGCGCCGTTGCCGTGAAGCGGGTTCTGAATTGCTGCTCCTGATAATTGTTGACCAGCGAGTTCACCACGGCGGCTGCCAGTTCTGCGTCGGGACTCAGGAAGGAGATCTTGATCATCCGAGTGCCGTCTACCGCCTGCACACGGAGGTTATTGTGAAAAGCCCGCAGAACGCTCGCCCGCCGATGGGTAGCTTGCTCCAAAGGCAGTTTCGACTCGTCGGCGTACTTGAGGAAGCGGTCCCAGAAAGGCTTAAGTAAGAACTCGGGGCGATTCTCGAGCTTCAACTCGCGGACCACCTGCAGCGCGAGCGTGTCGCTCCTTAAGGTGTCAACCTGTGTTTGCTGCGTCACATGATAATCCATCGCAGTCGCGTCGCCGAGCATCGGATGGGTTTCCTCAAGCACAAGTGAGTCTGAGTTCTCTTTGTTGTATTGAATTGTCGATGTCGCCTGGTATTTTGGCGTGCACATCAGAGAATAGGCAAGGCCCACAGCGAATAAGCTGCAAGTCGCTGCCGCGATAATCCATTTTCGTTTCCGAAGGATGCGCCAGAGTTCAGCAAAGGAAACCTCTGGCACGACTTCGGCGTTTGCGAGGACCGGAGTCACTCTCCGCACGATGGGGGAAGGCAAACTGTCCTCAATCTGCGGGTCGTTCGACGGCACCATTTGGTCAGACATCTCAGATACCTCTCTTTCCTGTTAAAGGAATTCCTTTAGGGAACTTAGACGGGCAGCACGCAATCTGCGACGCCCACCCGGCTTGCACACTGCAGAAGTCTTGTTTTCAACGACTGAATGTTTCCTCGAAAGCTCGTTGGATCGCCTTCCACGAAGGCGTGGGCCTCAACTCCGCGTCGAAGGGGAGAGGACGAACCGGAAGACCGTCGGGTCGTGGGAGACTTTGGGCGATCCAGGTGTGACGATTGCTCAAACCCCAAATGAGCACTGTTTTCACTGATTTGAACTGAAGAATAAACGAAAGGTATTTGTAGTATTGCTCTGCGATCAGCCGGTCACGCAGGTCAATGTCGGCCGGAAGCTCGCGGTCACGAACGTCCATCTCGGTGACAAGGATGGAAAGGCCCAAATCCTCGACCTCCCGGAGGAATCTCCTGTAATCAAGACTGGTCGTGTTGGCATCCGGGCGAATGTGAGACTGAACTCCGAGTGCGTGGACGGGGACATCCTTCTTCTTGAGAGTGGTCAGCAGAGCGAGTGTCGCACGGCGCCTTTTCTCGAAGAACGCTCCCTCGCTCTCAATCAAGTTCTGGTTGTATACCAGTATCACGTTCGGATCAGCCTCACGTGCTGCGTGAAAGGCCATTTCAATATATTCAGGTCCGATGTAATGGAGCCAGGGTGTTACCTTCAGTCCGTCAGATCGTCCATCTTCGACCTGGACGGCTTCGTTCACCACGTCCCAGGAATGCATCCTCCCCGCATAATGACGGACGACCGTAGAGATATGCCTGCGCAGCACAGCCTCGGCATTCTGTGAGGTGACGGTTGTGACAAACCATTTTGGCAGCGCATGCTCCCACACCAATGTGTGACCCCGGAAAGCCATGTTGTGCTTCGATGCGAAGTCATACAGCAGGTCGGACACCGTAAAGTTGAAAGTCGTCACTGTGGGACGGATAGCATCCCATTTCAATGAATTCTCCGGCACGGCGATACTGCACTGGTTCGCAAACACCTCACCAAAGGAAGGATCGGCCAAATCCCATGTGCTGAAGGCGCCTCCAAAAAGCATCCCCTTCTCGGCAGCGACCTGCCGCAGGGTCTCCTGTACCGCGAATGCCGGGCGCAGACTCGATGAGCAGACTCCAACTATCCCTGTGCAACAAGCCAGGAACCCGCGGCGTGTTAGCCTCGGAACGCCCCTGTTCATTTCTGGTGACCTCCACCGAGCACTTTCGGAGTCTGCATGGCAAGGTATTGCCGGCCGAGTTGGCCGAGCACGAACCAAGGTTCGATCAGGTATCGCTGCCAGAGCCTAGCCGGTTCGGAGAACAGGCGATAAAGCCATTCGATGCCTATGGCACCCATCCAACGAGGTGGGGTGGGTATCTCTCCGGCAACATAGTCCATCAGTGCTCCACAGCAATAGATCGCCAGCGCAGAGATGTTGGCGTTGTTTTCGACAACCCAGGTTTCCTGGCGCGGCATTCCCATTCCGACCATCAGGATGTCGGGGTCATAGTCATTGATCTCGGCCAGAACCTTCTGGTTCTCCACACCGGACCTTTCCGCATTGAAACGCCCGTGATGAGTGCGGATCTGCAACCCGGGATGCTTCGTGCGCAGCCTCACTGCCGCTTTCTCAGCCACACCCGGTCCCGATCCCAAGTAGAACATCCGCCAACTGTTGCGGCAGGCTGTGTCCGCGAGGATAGGTAGTAGATCGATATATGCGCACCGGTGCTTGCGCTCAATTGGGAGCCCGAACAAACGCCCAAGCAGAACCAAAGACATTCCTTCAGCGTTTGTGTAGTCTGCCAAGGAGTTGTACTCGCGCATCTTCGGTTCTTTGTACCAAAAATAGAGGCCATGCAGATTGTGGTTTCCGATGATGCAGCGGGCGCGGCCGTCTATGGCCCGGGTCGTTACGTTGATGAGGTCCTGCGCGGTCATGGCGTTGAAATGGATCCCGAGCAAGTTGAAGCTGGGAACCTGCATAGCAAGACTCCTGACGTTTGGTTTTAGAAGGAAAGTTTCAAGACTGGAGTATCGGTGCGTAATCTTGTGCACGTGAATCGGCCGGACCAAGCCGGCACAGTGGCGTACGACTCGTGGGCCACAAGACCTCTGCGTGTGTGGCAAACAGGGCCGGAGGGTCGCCCAGCACGATCACACGTTGGCCAGCAAACTCATCAAGAACTCGGTTAAGAAAAGCAGCAGGGGAGGCAACAATGGCACGCCCCAGTTCACAAAATGCTCCGTACCTATCGCCCTGCCCTAGATGAATATTGAATGCGCGCAGGTGCGCTCTGAACTTCAGTTTTCGGCTATTCAGAAGATACAAAAGCGGCTGGCGTGCCCGTTCGTAAGGCAACGGGTCCTGTTTCCATAAGTACGAGAGCAAAAGATACTGGACGTAGAGTGTATTCAAGATCTGGTTCCGAAGGTTGCTGGAGGTAATACCCTGTGCACTCTGACGAAAGCCGACGGTTACTTCGGGAATCATCCGGATGTCATAATGGAGCGCCATTCTCCACCATAGATCGACATCTTCCACGTGCAAGTTAAAGCGGTACCCCCCCAGCGCCCTTGTCCGGTCAACATTGAGCACAACAGTGGGGTGGCAAACGATGGGCAAGTAACCTGAAGTGACCACGTCACGGATTTCGCCGGGGGTGCCCTTCGTCGTCCGGAAATGTCCGAGACAGCCCTTCGGTTGGAACTTGGCGAATGAGTAGAACATTCCGGCGTCAGGGTACCTGCTGATGTATTCCACGACACGTGCCATGCGTTGCGGGTACGCAATGTCGTCTCCGTCGTGACGCACAAGCCAGGGAGTTTGTATCTCCGCGAGGATTCGATTCAGGGCTACAGTTACTCCCTGGTTCTCCTGATTTATAATTCGCAGCCGGGGGTCGCGGACGGATTGGAGATACTCGAGACTGCTGTCTGTTGACCCATCGTTGATCACCAGAATCTCAAAGTCTCCATAGCTTTGCCGCAGAATGCTCCCCAGGCTCTCAGGTAAGTGCGGCATGGCGTTGAATACGGGTATGCCAACGGTCAGCAACGACATTGACTTACCTGCCTCTCCTGCGGATCGCGTGGCGAATGCGCTGGGGCGCAAACCACATTCCCATGAATACGGCGACATCTCGTGCGGTCGGTTTCCCGCGGGTCCAGATCATCCTCAACAGGAAGGAGAACGCGCCCCAATCATGCTGCCGGGCCGCTTGAGGAGCGACGTTTGTGGCGATGAAACTTGCGTAGGCGCGTTCGGTTATCATTCCGCGCACACTCTCGATCCACTCAAATGAGGTTCGCCAATTTGCGGTTGTGCTGATGCTGCTCCTGTGTTCTGCCTGGTGCCATATTGCGAGTGGTTTGGGAACGAACTCGATCCCTGTTCCATCCTGCCGGCTGACCCGCAGTATCCAGTCGAGATCCTGGTGGCGACGCAAGTCCGGCCGGAACGGCACCAGTCGGTACAAATCCTTTGGGAACAACAGCGTTATTGTTGACAGAAGCCCCTCGCCGTACGACCAGGCATTGCGAGCAAGCAAGTACTCACTGAGTGGCGAGCAGGGCAGCTTGCGAGGCCAAACAAGTTCATAACTCGACGTTCGGGCGAAGAGCTTGGAGCTGACAATGGGGTATCGAAACGCCGAGTTCAAGGCCAGCTTCATTTGCAGCTCTGTTTTTTCGGGAAGCCACTCGTCATCGTCATCAAGGAAAGCTATCCATTTCCCTTGTGCATTCTCCACACCGAAATTCCGTGCGTGCGCGGAGCCCACCGGCTGGGGCAACGTAATGATGCGCAAACGCTCGTCGGAAATGGCCGCAAGCGCCTTGGTTGTGAGGTCGTCCGGGCCATCAACCACAGCCACCACCTCTACGCAGGGGTATGTTTGGCTCAGCGCCGTGCGAACCGCCCGAGTGACGAGGTGGGGGCGATTTCGTGTCGGAATGATTGCTGTAACAATAGGTGTTTCAGGCATACGCGCCAGTCTAGAATTGAGAGCTGCAGGACGGTGTCCAGTCAGTGGGGGCTAGGGTTGCTGTCTTGTAAGAAAGTCAGCCACCGCAGCGGTGAAGATTTCCTGGCCCATAGGGTTGAGGTGGTAACCGTCAACATACTTATCGTTGCTGAGCTGGGAGTTCGGCACAGGCAATGCTACCGGGATCCCAGCCTCTGCCGCTGCTTCGAGCACGCTAGGTGCCGCAAGTGTGTCGTTCATCTGGTTGGTTGGGGGCATGACACACGAACAGCTGACTACGTAGTGGGAACATAGAGCTTCGAGTTCCCGAAGCCGTGCCGGCAGCAGATCATAGTTAGGGGAGGTGTCCCGAACCATGTACCGCCTGGCCATCGTTTCAAAGCCTGGAAACAGAGCTCTTTTGATCCCGAGGCGAAGGTCGTTGCGACGGCCGAAGAAGGCGCTCCAATGCGCACAGAGGCTGTTCGACAGTGTTGTTGGACCTAATTGGTTCATCCTTACTCGCGTTAGGATGTCGCCCGGCCCAAGCAGGTAGCGCGCGGCGTCATCGGTGGGCGGCAAAACATGCGCCATCTGGCCCGGGGAAAGTATCAGGACAACGCGATCCGGACGTGACCCCTTTCGGAAGAGTCCCTTGAGGCCAAAGTACCAGTCTTCGTACAGGGTGGCGTCAATCGAGAGCACGTGGACGTTCATGTGCGGCTCGACGCGCTTTCTGAGACCTTGGATGTCGATCCCGTAGCGTAAGCTCGAGTTACCCACCAAGAGCACAGAACTTGGCTCGCTGGAGCCGCCGGGCTGCAATCTGATTGCCTCAGCATACTGGGAATCTATCCGCCGCCCGTAATTGCTGATCTCCCGTGACCACCACGTGACACCGATTTCCAGGGAAACGCAGGTAAGTGCAAGAGTGGCGAGGAGCCAAACAAGATGCTTCCGTTCGATGGCATCCTCCCGGCCTGCCCAACACGCCTCTGCGGCCTCTGCCTCAAAATTGAAAGTAGATGAAGGCACTCGTCCCCCCGGTTGAAAGAAAGGCGATCATAAGGAGGCCTGCCACCGCTCCGGCAATCTGAAGCTGTGGTGAGAGATTCTGTGTGACGTACTCCTCGCCGCTTCGTTCCAGAACTAGATCTACTGAAAGAATCAAAAACGCATAGAACGCCAGGAAGAAGAAAGCTGGCAGAAAATCGAGGGGTGAAGACCACCGTAGCAGGTTGCCGATAAGTCTGATTGCATCGCCCAATGATGCGGCTCGGAAAATAAGGAACGCAAGGGACACAAAGTTGAACACTACGATTCTCTTGAGCCAAATCTGGAAGGTGTTCGCTTCTGCAATGTTGCGGCGAGGGTTGCGCATGGCGCGTTCAACGGCCAGTGCCCCGCCATGCAGGAAACCCCAAATGACAAATGTCCAACTGGCTCCGTGCCACAATCCCCCCAGCAACATGGTCGTCAACAGGTTGATGTAGGTGCGGTATTCGCCCTTGCGGCTTCCGCCAAGCGGAATATAAAGATAATCACGCAGCCAACTGCTCAGGCTGATGTGCCAGCGTCTCCAAAATTCCTGCAGGCTCGTCGCAAGGTAGGGCTGGCGGAAGTTGACCATAAAATGGAACCCCATCAACTGGGCCGTTCCCCGGGCGATATCGCTATAGCCGCTGAAGTCTCCATAGATTTGAAACGCGAACGCCCACATGCCGACCAGGGGCACAGCCCAGCCGGTTCCCATTTTTCCGTCGAAGGCTGCGTTGGCCAGGATGGCACAGCTATCCGCGATCACACACTTTCTGAAGAGGCCGGATACGATGAGAAGGCAACCGGAAAAGAAGAAACCCGGACGAAGGGACCTCGGTTTCTGCACTTGTGGCAAAAGGTGCGACGGCCTTTGGATGGGCCCGGCGATGAGATGTGGGAATAGACTAATAAAGAGCGCGTAGTCCACCAGGGAGTCCGCAGGTTTGATCTCGCCCCTGTATACATCCACAATATAGGCAACCTCCTGGAAGGTATAGAACGAGATCGCCGGGGGAAGAATTATCTGCATGACCACCACGGGGATGTTGTGGATTCCCAGGAGCGAAACCAGCCGCGAAAACGAATCCAGAAAGAAATGAAGATACTTGAAGTAACAGAGGAATCCGAAGTTAAGGATCAAGGATACTGCCAGCAAGGTTTTCCGACTTTTCAGGTCGGTGGCGCGGCCGATTCGTTTTGCGATTCCAAAGTCGACCAACGTTGAACCCGCCATAAGAAATAGGAAACGCCAGTCCCACCATCCATAGAAGAAGTAGCTCGCAATGAGCAGAAAATAGTTCTGCCCTTTGTGCCCAAGCTTCCAGTAGATGGACACGACCAGGACCAAGAAGACGAAGAAGATTGGAGTATCAAAAAGCATCAGGCTTCTTCCCGATCCGCCGCGATCACTGGCGCAATTGGTTTGGCGGGCTTATACAGAAAAACACTGACGGCAACCGACGTGTAGAGAACCCAGAAGATGTCGTTTTGCTTCAAGATCGAGCTTTCGACCAAGTTATAGATCAACATGAGGGTCAGGTACGTGCAGAGCCAGAGTGGAATTGGATCCGTGGATATTCTAAGGAAGCGGAAAGCTCGCTGCCAGATTTGGAGATAGCCAGCAAGGAAGGCACCAAGACCTACCAAGCCCAGCTCGAGCACGAGATTGAGAAAACCATTGTGCGCTTGCGAGACGACATATCCGACCCGTACCAGGACGGATGCCGACTGACCCCGCATCCCCAGCCAAAATGCGTTGAACCCATAGCCCAGCCAGCAGTGGCCGGCGATCGAGGGCAGGACTGCTTTCCATAGGTAAGTCCGCCCGGTCAATGTGGGGTCGCGACCCATGGCCTGAAGGACGTCAGGTAACGTAGCACCCACAAGAAAGATCGCGACGAGGAATGCCCCACCGAGAAGCAGGAATGTTGGGATCCACACGGACATCTTTTGGCGGAATAGTCTGTACAGGGGCAGGGTGATGATGACCAGGCCGAACGCCACCATCCCCGTTACGGACCTGGAAAGCACTAGAAGGCACATGGGGACTGCGAGTAAAATCCACCGCCAGGCCCGCGGTCGCGCGAAGTAGAACACCAAAGCCGAGAGCCACAATATCCTTGCAAACGCGTTTTTGTGTGGGAAGGCCCCCTTCCATGCGCCAGGGAAGAGATCGTGATCG
>JAIQEZ010000137.1 GCA_020073545.1 Terriglobia bacterium
AACCAGTGCATTGCCAGCGCCGCGGTTTCACGATTTGGTAAGAACTGCGGTTCCCGCACCGCGGGCAGACGAAGCCGTCCGGCCAGCGGCACTCAGCCAGATACTTCTGGCAAGCCTCTTCGGTAGCGAACATCGACTGAAACTCGCGCAAGGTTTTCGGAAACGCTGGGCGCGGCATGCCCATATACTACTAATTGGGGCTTGCTGAAACAACCGGATAAGCATGAGACGCCAAGCGTGAGAGGAAGAGAAAACCCCCACGATCCTTGAATGTTAGTGAAAAAACAGCAGGTTAGCTAAGAATGAGGTGAATTGTGATGGCCCTGGCAAAAAACCAAGTCCTTGAAAATAGGGAAGTTAGAAGACATTCTCATAGGGTAGGCTGGGAAAAGAAAAAAGGATGTTAAAATGAAGGTATAACCTTGAATGTTTCTGAAAATAAATGAGATAAAAAATTGACTTGGCGCACATTCACTCCGAACCTTGAATGTTGAACAAAAATAGGCCACTTACGGCTGAGAACCTTGAATGTTGTTGAAAGGAAAGGATGTTATCGCGCTGCTCTTGTCGAGAAACCCTGGAGTTCGCCATCCTGCGGAAGGGCAGAGCGAGATCCTTCTCCCGCAAGGCGGCATCAGGATGACAGGAGCGGCAGGGCGACCTCAGCTCGACCTTCGACTCTCGACTTCGGGCTCTGGACTCGCAGACCCTATTTCGCCGCTTCTTGCATCATGGCGAACAGGGTTTCCTCCACTTCCTCCGCCACGGCGTGCAGGCTGGGAGTCCCGAACATGCCGATCAGCGCGGTGGGCCGCAGTGTTGCCAACGTCACGCCGTCCCCTTCCGAGTAAACGGAGATGCGACAGGGCAGCGCGGTGGAGATTTCCGCGTTGGCCTCCAAGACTTTCTTCGCTTGCTGCGGGTTGCACACTTCAAAGATGCGGCAGGCGCGGTCGAACTCCACACCTTTCTCCCGCATCTTGGCCTGCAGGTCGTGGACGCCGAGGACGCCAAACTTGTGGCGTTGCGCGGCGGCCTCCAGAGCCTGCCCGACCTGCTCCAGACTCTTCTGCGTGTGGACTCGGTAAAGCATGCGATTTCCTCCGCGTCAGGCGGCAAAGGTTCTGGGGAGTTCGTAACCCGCGCGGGAGGCCTGCTGCTGCAACAGATCCTCGATGCGGGTGCGCCAGCCTTTCAGGACCTTTTGGACGGTGGCGTGGCCGCCGCGCAGTTCCCAGTATTGCAGCGCCAAAGAAAGATGCGTGCGCGGTACTTTCATCACGAAGGTGTCGCGATCGATGTGCCACGCCGCTTCAGCGTAGAGAGAGGTTAGCTGGTGGTAAGCGTTCGCGTAGAACTGCAGACGCTTGAGAATCTCGGGCGCCAGCCGGTCGGCGGTGTCGGCCAGCGAGCGGCCCTCAAACACCATCGCCACCACGGCTTCATAAACGTTCGCGTAATCCGTCAGCGCCCCGCGCCGGAAGAACGCCAAGGGCGAGCCGAACTCCACCAACACTCCAGAGTCCCACACCCGCGCCAGCAGCGCCGCTTCCAGATAGGCCAGATCGATGAAAGCCGTGACGCGCGTGTCGCCTGCCGCGATGTCTTGCCCCCGGGCGCCCATCCACTCGCGATAGTCCGGGGGCAGCGTCAGAGTGAATTCACTCAACCGCTCCAGCGCCAGCCGCACCCCGCGCGCCATCTCGGGAACCTGGCTCGTCGCCGCGCGCACTTCAACCTCGATCAGATCCTTGCGCGCCTCGTTTCTGTACACCGCCGGAACGACCACCGCGTGCACGCCGGGTTCAATTTCCTGCTGGGTCACACGCCGGGTGGCGTAGCTCAAATCGAGCAGCTCCAGCCACCGCTGGCGGACCATGGCACTGGAAGTGTCGGGCAGACGTGTTTGCTTGCGGCGATTTGCAGCTTCCGTCATATCGCTCCTGTTGCTTGCATGGCAACGGCCATCTGCATGTCGAGAAATTCACCTTATCTTCTGCGTAATCAACGCGTTAATCTTCAGTTAGTCAATTCTATACTCTCCAACATCTTGTCGAAGGTCGGACGGTAAGATTCGAAGGCTCCCTCCGGCGCGATGAAGATCAGCGCCAGCAGGTAGTCGCCCTGGCGAAGGGTCACCAGATGATCCGTTTCTCTCTGTCCCTCGATCGGGGAGGCGCTCTGCAATAAGACGCTGACCGCCGAACGCCCCTGCAGGCTCATCCCGGTTTGCTGCACGACGCGCAGGGTCGAATTCGACTGCCGCATGGACTCCGCCAGTTCCTGCGTCGCATCCACGAGTCCCCAATTTCCCTGTTGTGGCCGGTAGCGGCTGATTGCCACGCCGTAGGCCTGCGCCGTCTCGCCCTCGGGCCCCGTCACCATGCCGCCGGACGGAAAGAGCGCCACCCCATCCTCGCTTTGCTGCACTTGCCAGTTATCGGGATAGCTGAGGGCAAACACTTTGCCGTCGAAGCGAATCATGTGCTCGGAAGGCGGGGGCGGCGGTTGATAGGTGCTGGCCTTGGGCACACCGAGTGCTTTGGGTGGCGGAGGCAATACCGCCAAACGCCTCTTGGTTGCCTCGAATTCCGGGCTGGCAGTCTTCGAGCCCCGCGGCGGGCCCAACTTCGCGATTTCTGCGTCCACATCCTTGATGCGGTTTTCAGGATTCGGATGGTCGGAGAAAAACTGCAGCGTGCGCTGCGGATATTTCTTTTCGATGATCTGGAAAAACTGCGCCATAGCGTGCGGATCGTATGCCGCCTGGTAAAGGATGTAGGTCCCCACTTCATCGGCCTCCGACTCCGCACTGCGCGAATTCTTCAGCAACAACGAATTCACGCCCAGGCCGATGCCCAGCTCGGCCAGTTGCGCGGTCAGACTGCCGCTTTGTCCCAGGATGCCGCCCAGAATCGCCAACGGCGCCTGCGCCAGCATGGCCTGTGAGGCCATGTGCGTGCCGTGGCGCATTACCACGTGGCCTGACTCGTGGGCCATCACGCCGGCGAGTTGCGCTTCGTTCTCCGCGGCTTCGATCGCTCCGCGATTGACATAGATGAATCCGCCCGGCAGAGCGAAGGCATTAATCTCCGTGCTGTTTACGATTTTGAATTGCCAGGCGTACTCCGAAGTGTTGTTGGGCGCGTAGGAGGCCAGTTTTTTCCCCAGACTGTTGACGTATCGCAGAACCTCGGGATCGTTCAGCAATCGCATTTGCTTGTCCACTTGCGCCGAACTTTCCTTTCCTACCTGCACGTCCTGCTGGGGAGAGAAGAGATTGAAACCTGGCTTAAACTGGAGCCTTTCAACCCCCAACATGACGCCCGGCGCCATCGCGAGCCACGCGAAAATCACCACCGCCGTGGGCTTTTTACGCGCCTTCGATCCCACCCGGCAGACCATGGTATTCTTTCCCCTTCCTGTCACCTGACTGCAACCCCTCGAAAAGCTTGCACCTGTGAGCGATATCGTCGCAAGAATATGATGATTATTTTACACTCGTCGCCGCCCCCTCATAATCCGTGGCAAGCTATGGGCCAATGGCCCGCCGCCGAAAGGCATGGGCGGGGGTTCCCTCCTCGCGCCGGACGCGGCCGCGCCCGCCAGATGGTCTCGCAAGTTGTCCGTAATTAGCGGGCACCCTTCGTCACTCACGGGGGGAAAGAAACTTCCGGACAGCCTCATTAAACTCCGCGGACTTCCCGACCATGGGGATGTGGCCGGCGCCCTCCAGGACCACAAGCTGCGAGCCGGCGATGCCACGGTTGAACCGTTCAGCGAATGGAAGCGGAAACAGTGCATCGTCGCGTCCCCAGATGATCAGAGTGGGAGCCTGCACTTTTCCGAGTTTCTGGTCTTCAAATTCCTTGCCCGCGGCCATCTCCGCCACGCTGCTCGCCATGGTGTAGCTGTCGCCGTTCTGAACGTGCCGCTCAAAAGCCTTCGGGCCAAGGTCCATCGTCGCCCAGTCCTTGTTGGCGGCCATAAGATCGAAAAACCAATGCACATTCGGAATTGAAAGCCGCTTCCAACCGCCGGGCGGAATCTTCAAGGCGGTGTCAGGACGCAATCCCGCGGCATCCACCAGGACCAACTTCTCCACCATCTGCGGGCGTCGGATCGCGAAATCCAGCACGATCCAGCCTCCCAGCGAGCTTCCTACCAGGCTCGCGCGCGGAATCTTCAGGGCCTTCAGAAATCCATGCAGATATTCGGCGAAGTGCTCGATCGTATAACGCATGAACGGCTTGTCGGACTGGCCATAGCCGATCTGGTCCAGGGCGATAACGTGGAAGCTCTCAGAAAGCGGCCCGAGGTTGGCCGCCCAGTGTCGCGAATCCGCGCCGAGGCCGTGGACGAGGATTACGACGCTTCCCTTTCCTGCCTCGTAATAAGCGATCTTGTGCCCATGCACGACGACCGTCTGCTGCGGCGGCAGGGGTTCCATCGTCTGGCACCACGCCGCCGTGCTGAGGCAGAGCAACGACCCCAGCCATAGGCTGCCAACGCGTCCATAGTTCAGGAGAGATAAAGGCTGTTTATGCTCCATAGAAGTTTCCTCTCAACCTTACACGCGGCCCACCGGCTGGCCCGTCGCATCTATGCGTTCGAGCAGCCGGTACCGCGCCCCGCAGGTCGGGCAGCGCACCTGGAACCCGCCCGGGGATGCTTCTCGCCCGACATCGCCCACCAGGCCGAAGTGGCCGTCGGGCGAGCGGTAAAACTCAAACATAAACTGCCCGCAGCGCGCGCAAAATTGCCGGCGGCGCTCGACCTCTACTTCTTTCATGCACCCTCCGCCGTGGTGCCCTGCGGCTCGGCCAGGATCACAAGGAATCCTCCTTGCGAGATGATCTCTTCGGATCTTACCCGCCGTCCTGCGCTAACCCCGCGCTTCCGACACACAATTCAAAGCGAGGCAAAACCCAATATAACCGAAATTCGCTCTGACCTGAAAACTCCCGGACAGAATAGATTCTGCCCAGCAGGGCACGCATCGCGTCGAATAAGTCAGGGCATGGAACGCCGCACCTTCATCCAGGCCGAGCACCGCTACGGCTCGTAAAGGCACATTTCCCGACAGATTCCGTTGCGGAGGGGGCGCTCGACCCGTCGGTCAGAGTGCTCCGCCGCCAGAGCTCTGCAGCGTCGGCGACCCCTGGGCGGCGTGCCGAGGTCCAAGGGCGGGTGAGGGGTTTCTTCCACACGCACAAAATCGCAGGCCCAAAAAGAAAGGCCCACGCCAGCCCGTGGTGAAACGCGCGTCTCTAGCTATTTTCCCAGGTATTTTTCGGGGGCTTGATCGAACTTGGCTTTGCAGCCCGGGGCGCAGAAGTAGATGGTTTGACCTTTGTATTCGCTGGTGGCGGCGGCTTTCGCAGAGTCAATCGTCATCTTACAAACTGGGTCAACGACCTTCATGATCCCTCCTGATGGCGCGGTGTCACGGAGATCTCAAGAGACGCCCTGCCCGTGTTCCGCATGCACTCACAGCCGCGCGAGTTCAGCAGGGAAGGTTACAGACGCACAGCGAGAGGTTGCGCAGGAACTCTCAGTTTCGCCCGCTTGAGCTGGCACTGCGGACAGACCAGGATGATGCTGGCGACGCGCTCGCCCTCGACACGCTGCACGTCCCAACCCGTGCCTGCAGCCTCCTCGACGCGCGGCAGCCGCCGGTCACAGTACCAGCAGCGGCCCTTGCCCGTCGAACAGATGGCGTGCAACGCGGCGTCCACATCCAGCGCTACCCGCTCGGGGGCTTTAACTGCGCTCAAGCTCACCTCCGGCCTGACTGACGATCTTCATTCTGTTCCGCCAATGTGACCCTTGCAGGGTCAAGCCAACGGGGCGGCCCGCCGCCCGGAGGCCACCGACAGCCCAGAGGCAATGATCGAAAGGGACGCTGGTCGCGTCATGCTCTTCCGCTGGGCGCTCTGGACCGCAGGGCGGTGCCCCCGGCTACTTCATGAATCCCCTGCGGGGATTCGCGGGCACCGCGGCGGGGCGCGACGTCCGCGCCACGCCAAAATCAATGCCTTACCCCAAAAGGGAGTTTTTTCCTTATGAGGAACTCTCCATCGTCTGAATTGATGAACTTCACATTCAGCGAGTATCGTGAGGCAACGTCTTCGATGACGCCCACCCCCTCGTTCATTTGCTGCCTTTCCCCTTCGAGCAGCACCAGAATCACAGGTGTTGCTGCCGGAAGTCTCTGCCCGTGCTCCGCGCGCGCAGGCAGCGGGGGATTCAATCCGGTGCCGAGATCCCAACAAAGGCCGTCTTCTGTCGCCTTCAGGCCATCTTTCAGGCTACTTACAATTTCCCCCCGAACGTGCAGAGATCTCGCCAAGTCGACCACGGCCATGACTTCGTTGTTCATACAGTTCTCTGTTTCCTCCGGCGAAATTTTACGAGCATCCACTCGTACTCCCGCAATTCAAGCACTTATAGCAAGAGCCGTTACGGACCATGATGGCGCCGCAATCGGGGCAGCTCGGAGCATCCTCGCTGTGGGCGACGCCCGCCAGGCCCGAATGGGTCGGCACGAAGTCGAATCCGATTTGCGGCCCTCCGCCGGTGGCGTGTGTGAACTGATCCGCCAGTTGCGTGGCCTTCTCCGCCTCCGTGCCGTTCAGCGATTGCACGCTCGCGTCCTCGCGCGGCTGCGCGTCGCGCGGCAGGAACTTGAAAGCCAGCCAGCGGAAGATGTAATCCATCACCGACTTGGCGTAGCGGATTTCGGGGTTGTTCGTCCAGCCACTGGGCTCGAAGCGGGTGTGGCTGAACTTATCGCACAGCACTTTGAGCGGCACGCCGTACTGCAGGGCCAGCGAGACGGCGGTAGCGAAGGAATCCATCAGGCCCGAGACCGTGGAGCCTTCCTTGGCCATGGTGATGAAGATTTCGCCGGGCTGGCCGTTGGCGTAAAGGCCTACCGTAAGATAGCCCTCGTGTTGCGCCACGGCGAACTTGTGGGTGAAGCCCGGCCGCTCGTCGGGCAGCTTGTGACGGAAGGGCCGGGGCGCCACTTCCGGAGTCACGTCCCTGCTGTCTTCTGACCTCTGACTTCCGGCTTCTGACTCCTTTTTGGGTCTGGCGTCAGAGGTGTTGAGTGGTTGCGAGCGCTTGGACCCGTCACGGTAAGTGGCGATGGCCTTCAGTCCCAGCCGCCACCCTTCGATATAAACACTGGCTATGTCGTCGGGCGTTGCCTCTTCCGGCATATTAACTGTCTTAGAAATTGCGCCGGAAAGGAATGGCTGAACGGCGGCCATCATGCGCACGTGGCCCATGTAATGGATGGAGCGTTTGCCGTTGGCGGGCTTGAGCGAGCAGTCGAACACCGGCAGGTGCTCCGGCTTCAGGTGCGGCGCACCCTCGATGGTGCCCTGCTGGTCGATGTAGTTGACGATGTCGGCGGCTTCCTGGCTGGAGTAACCAAGCTTCAACAGCGCCGTGGGGACCATATTGTTGACGATCTTGATCAGCCCGCCGCCCACCAGCTTCTTGTACTTTACCAGCGCCAGATCCGGCTCGATGCCCGTGGTGTCGCAATCCATCATAAAGCCGATCGTCCCCGTAGGGGCCAGCACGGTGACTTGCGCATTGCGGTAGCCGTACTTCATGCCGCTCGCCAGGCACTCATCCCAGGTCTTCTTGGCGGCTTCCCACAGGTTTTCCGGAACGTTGTGCGCGTTGATGTGCTGCAGCGCCTGGCGGTGCATGGAAATCACGCCCAGGAACGAATCGCGATTGAGAGGAAAACCCGCGCAGGGTCCGAGTTCGGCGGCGATACGCGACGACTGCTGGTAGGCCTCGCCGTGCATGACCGCGGTGATCGCTGCCGCGTAATCGCGGCCGGCATCGGAATCGTAGGGCAGGCCGTTGGCCATGAGCAGCGCGCCCAGGTTCGCGTAGCCAAGCCCCAGCGGACGGAATTCGTGCGAGTTCAAGGCGATCTTTTCCGTCGGGTAGCTGGCGTTATCCACCAGGATTTCCTGGGCCGTGATCAGGATGTCCACGGCGTGCTTGAAGGACTCGACGTCGAACTTGCCGTCGGGAGCCAGGAACTTCATCAGGTTCAGCGACGCCAGGTTGCAGGCCGAATCGTCCAGGAACATGTACTCGCTGCAGGGGTTCGAGGCGTTGATAGGCGCCGTCGCCTTGGAGGTGTGCCACTTGTTGATGATGGTGTGGTACTGCATGCCCGGATCCCCGCACTGGCAGGCGGCTTCCGCAATCTTCTTCATCAGGTCGCGAGCGCGATAGGTCTTGGCGACCTCGCCGGTGCTAACCCGGCGCGTCTCCCAGTTCTTGTCTTCGATGACGGCCTTCATGAATTCGTCGGTGACGCGTATGCTGTTGTTGGCATTCTGGAAGAAGATGGAGCTATAGGCTTCGCCGTCGATGGAAGGATCGTAACCCGCGTCCACCAGCTTCCAGGCCTTGCGTTCCTCCTTCGCCTTGCACCCAATAAACTCTTCGATGTCAGGGTGATCGATGTTCAAGATCACCATCTTGGCCGCGCGGCGTGTCTTGCCGCCGGATTTGATCACGCCCGCAAAGGCGTCGTAGCCTTTCATGAACGACAGGGGACCGGAGGCCACACCGCCACCCGACAGCGGCTCCACTGAGGACCGGAGTGGTGAGAGGTTCGTGCCTGTGCCCGAACCCCATTTAAAGAGCATCCCTTCCACTTTGGCCAGACTCAGGATGCTATCGAGGTTGTCCTGGACGGAGTTGATGAAGCAGGCAGAGCACTGCGGGTGTCGGTAGGCCTCGGTCTCCTTCTTGGTGCCGCCCGTGGCCGGATCCCAGTACCAGCCGCCGCCCTGCGAGCTGCGGTGGTACTTGTGCCACAAGCCGCAATTGAACCAAACCGGGGAATTAAACGACGCCTTCTGCCGGACCAGAAGGTGCGTCAGTTCATCGTGAAAATTCCCGGCGTCTTCCTCGCTGCGGAAGTATCCGCCTTCCACGCCCCACTGCGCGACGGTGTCGGCCACGCGGCTGATCAGATGCCGCACGCTCGACTCGCGCTCCGGCGTCCCCAGTTTGCCGTGGAAATACTTCGACGCCACAATGTTGGTGGCCGTTTGCGTCCAGTCTTTCGGCACTTCTACGTTCCGCTGCTCGAAAATGACCTGGCCCTTTTCGTTCTGAATGGAGGCGGTACGCAGATCCCACTCGAGTTCATCAAAGGGATGCATCCCGAGCTTGGTGAAAAGCCGCTTGACGGCGATGCCGCGCTTGCTGGGACTGTCGGCCGCAGGAGCCCAGGATTTGGTTTCCGTGGACACAGCATCCCTCTCAGACATGAAACGCCTCCAATAAGATGGGTCACGCCCTACATCACTACGAGTTATCGCGGTGCGGCCTGGGCAAAGCGGATCGAGAATTGTGTGAATGTCCCGCTGCCGGTTGCCCCCCTGCGGGCGGAGACCGGCTCCGCAACGGCTGGAGCGAAATCTAACTCTCGGGATGAGCTTTGTCAAGAGGGAAAACACAACATATAGTGGTTTAGGACGCCGTACCGTCAAAATCTTGTGGAAAACCTGTGGACGCCTGAGGATATTTCCGGACCCCGCTTCGCCCACCTCGGAAGCCCTTATTTCCTCGCAACTTTCCGCCCAATGACTTTGATGACCCCGCCAGAAAACGCGCTGCCCGCCCGTACAAATCTGCACGCCGACGCTGTCTTGGGAACCGAGTCACGGGAAAGGAGCGAGGGCGAACGGGGCGTTCGCCCGTGGTCAATGGAGCTTAGCTCGGAAGGGGCGCTCTCAAGTTGGACTTGGACAGAGACTTGATCAGTTGGGCTTCCACGGCCTCTTTCGCCTGCCCGCGCGCCACGGCGATCTCGTCGACCAGGAGTTGCCGGGCGCGATCCAGCATCTTTTTCTCACGGAACGAGAGGGGCTTGGCTTGATTCAGAATAATCAGGGTCTTCATAACCTCGGCTACCTGCATCAGAGAGCCGCTGCGCATCTTCTCGGAGTTTTCCTTGAATCTCCCTTTCCAGTCCTGCGCGGATTTGCAGCGGCCTTTCTGCAAGTATTCGAGAATGCCGCCGATTTGACTGCTCTTGGTGACCCGGCGCAAACCCACGTTGGTCACGCTGCCCATGGGCACCATGACCCGCATACTGCTGGAACTGAGCTTCAGCAGATAGAACATCTCGGGCTGGCCGGTGAGATTGCGAGTGGAAATCTGTTCAACGATGCCCACACCTTGATTGGGATAGACAACCTTGTCGCCTATCTGGAATTCCATGAGGCTCCTTAGAAGTAAGAATGGGGATCACCGACCGTTCCAGGGTAGCCCAGAAATTGCCCTAAGTCAATCGGATAGCCGCGATGGGGGACTCATTCTGACGTAAACGGCTCTCAGGCTGGATCCCCGAAGGGGATGGCCACCGAAACGACTAGCTAACCGAGTCACAACCTCTGCGGCGAACCTCTCCGGAACCAAGCGGCAGACAAATCCCACCATACATCGTATAATAAGATTCGGGTTGACTCCGGCAGGGCTTTGAGCAATGCACATGAGGCTTTTGTTTGCGTCCGCAGTCTTTTTGACTTTTGTCGCCAGCCAGTTCTTCTGGTTTCGCCAAATCGGCGCTGCGACCGCCCGGCTGATCCCCCCTGCGAGCGGGCGGCGATGGCTGGCCGCCCTCGGCCTCGCGGTCTACCTGCTGCTGTTCGTTTACAACTTCGGCTGGTTTGCCAGGAGCCCCGAGCCTACTAACCTGACGCTGGGGGTAGCGCTGCTGCGGGTGCCCTTCCTCTGGTGGCTGCTTTCTTCGCTGTCGGGATTCCTGGCGATCGCGGCTCTTTACCTGTTGGACCACCTTGGGCGCGCAGCTTATGCGGCATACGCAAGCTTGTTTCTCCCCTCAAACCCGGGCCACCACCCTTTGATCTCACCCACGCGCCGCCGCTTCCTCAAGGGCGTAGCGGTTGCCGCCGGTGCTACCCCATTTGTGGCCAGTGCCTACGGATTCCTTTATGAACGGTTGGATGTCGAAACCACCCACCAGCGCATCAATCTGCGCCGTCTTCCCAAGGCTTTCGACGGCTTTCGTCTGGCGCAGCTTTCCGACATCCACATCGGCCCTTTCATGAGCAGCGCGGAAATCCGCAAATACGTGGCGATGGTAAACCAGTTGAAGCCGGACTTGGTGGCGTTGACCGGCGACTTTCTCACCTGGGATCGCTCCACCGAGGCTGCGGTCGTCGAAGCTCTGCGCGGGCTCAAGGCTCCCTATGGGATTTTCGGTTGCCTGGGCAATCACGAGCGCTGGTCCTACGCGGAGGACTCCATTACCAAGCTCTTCGCGGCGCAAGGTGTCAAGATTCTGCGCCTCGAACGCGCCGCGCTTGAATCCGGTGGTGAGCGCCTGAACCTGATCGGCGTGGACTTCCAGACGCACACACGTTTTGGCCCCCCGGGCGATGGCATGGTCCCCCGGTATCTCGAGGGCGTCGAGCCCCTGTTGCTGCCCGACACGGTCAACATCCTGCTCAGCCACAATCCCAACACCTTCGACCACGCCGCCGAACTCGGCATCGACTTGAGCCTCGCCGGCCACACGCACGGCGGCCAGATCACGCTGGAATTCATCTCCCCGAATCTTTCCCCCGGCCGTCTGATCACTCCCTACGTGCGCGGATGGTTCCAGAAAGGCGAGTCGCAACTCTACGTGAACCGCGGCATCGGAACCATCGCTGTGCCGATGCGCATCGGCTCCCCTCCGGAAATCACTTTGTATGAATTGAAGCGCGCGTAGGAACCGGGGAAGGACCTGCTATAGCAGGTCGCCATCCGCGTGTGGCGCATATGTCTCGTTGTCCGCGATGTGTGTGATCGAGATGGCAGACTCGCAGCGAGATGATGCAGGTGGTTAAATCACAGAAGTGAAGCGGGCCCGGCTTGCCGCTATTGCACATCGCTCCCATGCGAGACTGCGTCATGTTTTCCCCACCCGCGAAAAGCCTCATCGGGGCGCGGGGCGTTGACATGAAGAGTCGTTCGTGATTATGTTTCCGAAGATTTAGCAGGACACAGTTCGGCGATCACCCATGAGTGAAGTAGCAGTTTTCCTTCATCCGACTTCAGAAGAAGAACTCGTTTGACCTGCCCCCGTTTTCTGTACCAATCATAATGCGAGTTCCAGGGTAGTTTTTTGCTTTTGTTCTTCTCTCCGGGGCGGCTCGGGGGGGAGAGCCGCCCCGGCGCCTGCGAATTCTTGCGGGGTCCGATTCCCCAACGAAGTGTGGGGCCGAACCTCGTTATAATCCTTCC
>JAIQEZ010000010.1 GCA_020073545.1 Terriglobia bacterium
GCCGAACTCCTTGAAGGCTTTCCCTCCCGCGAAAACCTCGTACCAAACGATGCGCCGCTGCCCGCCGAAGGTCTTTGCAACCGCCGCATCAAAAACCCGTCGCGAGGCTCTCCAGATGTCGCGACCGGTTCCGTCGCCTTCGATGTAGGGAATAACTGGCGTGTCCGGAATCACAAGCCTGCCATCCACGTAGGCGATGGTTTGACCTTCCGGCGGTACGGGATTGCCGTTATAGGCTGTCATGGGAAACAAGCCCTCCCTTGGTCGATTTCTTGTCACTTCGGCAATTACGGCACCAGACTTTCATACCCGAAACGTTGAGGATAGTACACCCGTGAAGGAGGAAACAAGGAGAGTTTTGGTCCCTCCGCTTTCGCTGTTGCGCAGTTTGCAGGGTCGGCTGGACCGGCGCGGACGATCTTGACTTGGACAGGCGGACGGCCCGCTTGAATCCTGACGCCCCAAAGGTAACCTCCTGGGCCGCGTAGCCAGAGCATCTGACCGCGTCGCGAGGAACGCCTTTAGCGGCAGTTCACTTTCCGGAAAGCACCCGCTGGCTCCCTCAGCTCAAACTGACTTCAGCAGGCTGCGGAGCACCGTGGGCAGGATGCCACCGTTGCGGTAATAGTTCACTTCCACGGCGGAATCAAGTCGCGCGACCGCCCGGAAGCTGCGCCTCGCGCCATCGGGCGCTACAGCGGTCACGGTGACTTCGGAACGCGGGCGAATTTCTTCGCGCAGGCCCGTGACGTCGAAGACCTCTTGTCCCGTCAGGCCGAGCGTACTCGCACTCGCGCCTTCCAGAAACTGCAGAGGCAGCACGCCCATGCCCACCAGGTTGCTGCGATGAATACGCTCGTAGGATTCGGCGAGCACGGCTCGCACTCCGAGCAGCAGCGTGCCCTTCGCCGCCCAGTCGCGAGATGAACCGGAACCGTATTCCTTGCCCGCTACGGCGAGCAGCGGCACGCCTTCGTCCCGGTAGCGCATGGCCGCATCGTAGATGCTCATCCGCTCCCCATCGGGAAAATGCAGCGTGATGCCGCCTTCCGTGCCGGGAACGAGGAGGTTTTTCAGGCGAATGTTCGCAAACGTCCCGCGCACCATCACCCGGTCGTTGCCGCGTCGCGAGCCGAAAGAGTTGAAGTCTTTCTTCGTCACGCCGCGTTCGACCAAGTAGCGCCCCGCCGGCCCGTCCACGGGAATATCGCCAGCAGGAGAAATGTGGTCAGTCGTCACGGAATCACCGAGCAGCGCCAGAACCCGCGCACCGCGAATCTCGGCCACAGCCGCCGGCTCACGAGTCAGGCCGATGAAAAACGGCGGTTCCTGAATGTAAGTCGATTCTTCCTGCCATCGATAAAGCGCGCCACCTGCGACGGGAATGGCATTCCAGGTGGGATTCCCCTCCCAAGCATTCCTGTACGTCTCGCGAAACATCTCCGGGCGGACCGCGCGGCTCAGGGTGTCGGCCACTTCTGCTTGCGAAGGCCAGAGGTCTCGCAGATAGATCGCTTTGCCGTGGCGGTCTTTCCCCAATGGTTCGCTCGAAAGGTCAATGTCGATGGTCCCCGCGAGCGCATACGCCACGACCAGGGGTGGCGACGCCAGATAATTGGCCCGCACCTGCGGATGAACGCGGCCCTCGAAATTGCGATTACCGGAGAGAACGGCCGCGGCCACCAGTTGATTCTGCGAAACCGCATTGGCAACTTCGGGAAGTAACGGTCCGCTATTGCCAATACAAGTCGTACAACCGTAGCCCACCAGGTTGAAGCGCAGTGCCGCGAGCGGCGCGAGCAACCCGGACGCCTGCAAGTATTCCGTCACCACCTTCGAGCCGGGCGCCAGGCTGGTCTTGACGTAAGGCGGAACTTGCAGGCCTTTTTCTACCGCCTTTTTCGCCAGGAGCCCTGCCCCCAGCATGACCGAAGGATTCGAAGTGTTTGTGCACGAAGTAATCGCCGCGATCACCACCGACCCGTGACTCAAGCTGGCGCTCGTCCCGTCGAGAGCCACGCTCGCGCTGCGGCCCGCATCTTCGGCCGACAATCCAAAACCCCGCTCCTTCACCGGAGCTGTCAGCGCGCGACGAAACGCCTGCTTCATCTGCGAAACCGGCACGCGATCCTGTGGCCGCTTCGGCCCGGCAAGGCTGGGTTCGACTGTGGCAAGATCCAACTCCAGCATGTCGCTGAACTCCGGATCAGGAGTCTGGTCGGTGCGGAAGATTCCCTGCTCCTTCGCGTACCGCTCGACGCGCTCGACCTCCTCGTCGGTGCGTCCCGTCTGGCGCAGATAACGCAGCGTCTCGGCGTCGATGGGGAAGAATCCCATCGTCGCGCCGTACTCCGGCGACATGTTCGCGACCGTAGCGCGGTCGGCGAGCAGCATTTCTGACAAGCCTTCGCCGCAGAATTCCACGAATTGATCCACCACGCCCTTCTTTCGCAGCATCTGCGTCACCGTGAGGACGAGGTCCGTTGCCGTCACGCCCTCACGCAATCTTCCCTTAAACCGGAAGCCCACCACTTTGGGCGTCAGAAAATAATAAGGCTGTCCCAGCATCGCGGCTTCGGCCTCAATTCCTCCCACGCCCCAGCCCAGCACGCCGAGCCCGTTGATCATCGTCGTGTGCGAGTCGGTACCGACGAGGGTGTCGGGAAAGAGCACGGTTTCCCCGTTGGTCTCCCGCGCCAGGACCACCTTGGCTAGAAACTCCAGGTTCACTTGGTGGACGATGCCCGTGGCCGGAGGAACCACGCGAAAGTTCCGGAAAGCCCGCTGGCCCCAGCGCAGGAACTCGTAGCGCTCGCGGTTGCGCTCAAACTCGATCTCGGTATTGCGCTCGAAGGCGACGGGGCTCCCGAAGAAGTCCACTTGCACGGAGTGATCGATCACCAGATCGACCGGGACCAAGGGATTAATCTTTGCGGGGTCGCCGCCCAAGCGTCCGATCGCCGCCCGCATTGCGGCCAGATCCACGACGGCTGGCACTCCCGTGAAATCCTGCAGGATCACCCGCGCAGGCTTGAAGGGCACTTCCCGCGCCGCCGGCGACTTCGCGTTCCACTTCGCCAGCGACGCGACATCTTCCTCCGTCACCAGTGTGCCGTCGCAGTTTCGCAGCAGAGCTTCCAGCAGGACTTTGATCGAAAAAGGCAGGCGGGAAAACGCCCCGTGGCAGGACGTTTCCAGGCGATCCAGGCGGTATATGACGGTGCGTCCCCAGGCAGCTTCGAGTGTGGCTCGCGTCCCAAAAACGTCTTGAGTTCTTTCCATGGTCCCTCCGCATCCCCTGCTTGCCATGATAACGCCGAACCGTGCTGGTTCGCAGGCGCAGCGCGTTGATTACCTTAAGGAGTCGACGCGGGCTAATCGCTCCGGCGCACGCGGTTTCTCCCCGCGCCCTCCAGGCAGAACGTAATCCAAACCCCGCTCCGCAGCGGCCCGACCGGTGCGGATGCAGTCCGAGATTCCAATCCCCGAGTAGGCATTCCCCGAGAGGTACAAGCCGGGAAGGCGTTCGAGCCGCTGCTCAATGGCAACTACGCGCTCTCGGTGGCCTACCGGATACTGCGCCATCGAAAAAGGCCAGCGGTGCACTCGGCAGAAGCGCGGCTCGGCCGTGAAATCCAAGATCTCTTTGAGCTCCCGCCGTACCAGGGTCACAACTTCCTCATCACTCAGCCCTAACACGTCCGAATCTCTCGACCCACCCAGGAAGCAACGCAGCAGCGCCTTCCCTTCCGGCGCGCGACAGTGAAACTTGTTGTGCACAAACGTGCAGGCGAGCATGCGCCGCTGCTCTTTGCGCGGCACCAGGAATCCAAAGCCCGCCGGGAGTTCAGTCCGTGCCGGCTCGTCAAACCCGAGCGAGACCGTCATCGAGGAGCTATAAGGAATCTCCCCCAGCAACTCGCTCAGCGAAGGATCGAGGGGCGAAACCAGCCGGCTGTTCACGTGCGCGGGCATGGCCAGAATCACCGCATCCGCATCGAGAGTGATTTCACCCTCGCAAAGGATCCGAAATCGTCGCGAGCAGGAATCGGCGCCGCCTCCGGGTCCGCCGGGCGCAAGCTCGAGGGCGACTGCGCGGCGGCCCACGAACACTCGGGATTTCTCCACCTGCGCAGCGAGCTTCTCCGTCATCTGCTGCAGCCCACCCCGGAGGGTCATGAAGAGCGGCAGTTTACGGCGCGGGGCCGTACCCGTTCCGGCAGAGTCCGGATACGGCGAGTTGTTGGAATCTGCGCCCGCCTTGCGCCGCTGCCGCATGGCTTTCAGCGTGGCACGCGTCAGGCTGCCGTGTTTGCGTTCCATCTCCCAAAAGCGCGGCAGCACGGAGCGCACGCTGAGTGCGGCCGAATCGCCGCCGTAAACGCCCGCCAGCAACGGGTCCGCGACGTTCTCGACCATCGCCCGCCCGAAATGCCGGCTCACGAAGCTGGCCACCGATTCATCGGCCCTGCCGCCGTCGGGAGGAAAGGAAAACAGCTCCCGCGCGGTTGCGAGTTTTGTGCTGAGCGGCAGCAGCCTGGTCGTGACCATCGGCCAGAGTCGCGTGGGCACCAGAAACATCAGGCCGTCGGGCAGCGGCACCAGGCGTCCCCGGTGAATAATGTACGTCCGGCGCGCGTGGTCGTTGGAGCCCATCAGGTTGTCACCCAACCCCAACTCCCGCGCCAGCGCCGCGGCTTGCGGCTTTTCCGCGAGGAAGCTATCGGGACCGGCTTCGATCACGAAGCCGTCGATCGTCTCCGTGCGGATCACGCCGCCCAAGCGGTGGCGCGCCTCGATGAGCATTTCCTCGACCGGCGCACCGGCGTGGCGCGCGCGGGCCAGCGTGTAAGCCGCGGAAAGACCGGAGATGCCTCCGCCGATCACCGCGACTCGCCGAGGTGTTGCCGCGTCGCTCAACGCTCTAGTCTCCTGCTGTGCGGGTATTCACCAAGTTCTTAGGAGTGCCCAGCGAGCCCTGCTCAATGCGGGCGGTCACCAAGCTTGCCAGCGCCGCGGCGAACTGCGGGCTCGCGTTCAGCGACTCCGACCGCCGCACCGTGACTCCCCGGGCTTTCCCGTAATCGCGAAATAGTACGTCGATGTCGTAGAGAATCTCCACATGATCAGAGACGAATCCCACCGGCACCAACAATACGTCCTTCCCGCCTGCCTGTGCCAGTTCGTCGATTTGCGATTCCACCGTCGGCCCCATCCACTTCTCGGCGGTCATCCCTTGGCTTTGGAAGGCCACGCGATACTCGGCCAGACCCACCGCCCTAGCCACGAGCACCGCTGTCTCGCGCACCTGCTGCTCGTAAGGATCACCTTCGGCAATTGTCCGTTCCGGCACACTGTGCGCGGTGAAGATGACCGGGACCGGCCCGCCAGTCTCCTGCTCGGCGCGCTGGAGCACCACCGCGACGCGCTCGCGAAACGCCTCGATCAACCCCGGATGGTCGTGCCAGCTTTCGACGAAATCCACCACCAGTCCCGGTCGCACCTGCTCGATCGCGTCCATCAGGTAGTTTCGATACAGCCCGATGCTGGTGCGAGAATTCTGTGGCGCCAGGCATACGGCCGCCACCCGCTCCACGCCCTCGCTGCACAGCCGACTCACCGCCTCGGAAATAAACGGCTTCCAGGTCCGCATGCCCACATATACTGGATGCGCGATCAACTGTGCCAGGGCCTCCGCCTGCAGCGTCGTCAGCCGCAGCAAGGGCGACCCGCCTCCAATCAGGCTGTAGCGGCGCACGATTTCCTTCACCATAGGCTCGGGCAGCGGCCGCCCGCCGCGCACGTTGAGCAAGAACTCCGGGATGTCCTCGAGCTTGTCCGGCGACCCATGCGCAAGTAGCAGCACTCCCCACCGACCTGACGCGTTTTGTGGAATGGATTCTTGCGCCATCATGTTCCGCGTGCCGAGCCAAACATTCCGCTGTCATTCTGGACGAAGAGTCTGCGGGAGCCCGTGCACTTGTATCCTTTTGAATATACCACGTGGAGCACGAGTTGGCTTTGCGGGTCCATCCAGAGGGTCCGCGCCTTTCCCTTCCAGGTATGCTAACTTAATAGCCCCCCAGGAGCCCCCATGACTAACCGGACGGTTGCTTTTGCCTGCGTTGTTGTGATTCTGTGTTGTATTGAAACGACCTTGGTCCAAAACATGCGCGCCGACAGCTCCCACAGCGCCTCTCCCCAGGAGTTCAGCCGGTTGGTCGATGACTACTTCGACGCCCACTTTCAGTTTCACCCGAAAGAGGCGACGGCGGCGGGTCTTCACCAGTACGACACGAAGCTTGAAGATTACTCCCGCGCGGCGCGCGAGGCAGAGGCTGCCAAGCTGAGGGCCTTGGCGTCGAGACTCGACCAGATCGATCCCGCGCAACTTTCCTCGGAAAGCGCCGGCGATCTCGCCTTTCTGCAGGGCACCCTCAAGGGCCGCCTTCTGGAACTCGGGACCCTGCAAATGTGGCGGAAGGATCCGAACCTTTACACTTCCGGGGTCACCGAAAGCATTTTTCTGATCATCAAGCGTAACTTTGCTACGCCAGAGGACCGGCTGCGCTCGGTCGTCGCCCGAGAACGCCAGATTCCCAACGCTCTCATGACCGCCCGCCGCAACCTCCAGAACCCGCCCAATATCTATACGCAGATCGCTCTCGAACAAACGCCGGGCATCATTGCGTTTTTCCGGAAGGATGTCCCCAGCGCCTTCCAAGGGGTGAAAGACGCAACTTTGCAGGCGGAGTTCCACCGTAGCAACGCCGCCGTGGTGAGCGCCTTCGAAAGATTCCAACTGTTTCTCCGCGAGGACCTGCTGCCCACGTCCCAGGGAGACTTTCGCATCGGCGCTGAGAATTTCCGGCAGAAACTTCTCGACGAGGAAATGGTGGATATTCCTCTCGATCAATTGCTCCAGGTCGGGTACGCCGACCTGCGCCGCAACCAGCAGCGCCTGAAGGAAACGGCCGCGATGATCAATCCCCACGCGGGCTCCCACGAGGTCCTGGCCACTCTCGAAAAAGACCACCCCGCGCCCGACAAGCTCTTGGAGACCTTCCGCGATCTGCTGGGTAGCCTGCGCCAGTTCATTGAAGCAAACAAAATCATCACGATCCCTTCCCAGATCTTGCCCATCCTCGAGGAATCGCCGCCCTTCATGCGCGCCACCACCACGGCTTCCATGGATACGCCCGGCCCCTACGAAACCCAGGCGACCGAGGCCATGTTCAACGTCACCCTCCCCGAACGCAATTGGACGCCGCAGCACGTCGAGGAATGGATGGAGGCCTTCAACCGCGGCACCATCCTGAGCACCGCCATCCACGAGGCGTATCCGGGCCACTACACGCAATTCCTCTGGGTCAAACGCTTTCCTTCCAAAGTGCGCAAGCTGATCTACTGCGACACCAACGTGGAAGGCTGGGCCCACTACACCGAGCAGATGATGCTGGACGAAGGCTTCGGTGGCGGTGATCCCAAGCTGCGTATGGGTCAATTGCAGGATGCCCTCCTGCGCGACGCGCGCTTCATCGTGGGCATCGAAATGCATACCGGCCACATGACGCTGGATCAGGCCAAGGAGTTCTTTGTCCGTGAAGGATACCAGGTTCCCGCTGTGGCTGACGTGGAGGCCAAGCGCGGGACCGCTGAGCCCACCTACCTGGTGTACACGCTCGGCAAGCTGCAAATCTTGAAGCTGCGCGAGGACTACAAAAAGAAGCTCGGCACCGACTTCACGCTGCAGGGTTTTCATGACCACTTCATGGAACAGGGCGGGGTCCCTCTGCGGATCATCCGCAAGGCAATGCTCGGCAACGAAAGTCCAACCCTGTAGGAATTCTAGATCTTCGATTTTGGATTGACTGACGTCGCGCCCGCTTCCTCCGCCAAGAGGCAGGGCCGTGAATCCAACATCGAGAATCCAAAATCTGAAATCGCAACACCGCTCTTAAATGTCTCGTGCACTTCTGCTAGAGTCACCGGTTTGGGCGGACGCGGCGACCCGGCGCATTCGACACTGATCGAGGGGGGACTCGGCGATGAAATACCGCAGGTTCGGACGCACCGGCTGGATGGTGAGCGAGATCGGGTACGGCATGTGGGGGATGGCGGGCTGGACCGGCTCCGATGACGTTGAGTCGATCCAATCCCTGCAGCGCGCTGTCGACTTGGGCTGCAATTTCTTTGACACTGCCTGGGCTTACGGCAACGGCCACAGCGAAAAGCTGCTCGGGGAGCTGGTGCGCAACAACCCTGGAAAGAAGCTCTACGTGGCCACGAAAATCCCTCCCAAGAATCTCGCCTGGCCCAGCCGCCGCGGGTTCACGCTTGACGACTGCTTCCCTCCCGATCACATCGACCAGTACGTGCACTCCAGTCTCGAAAACCTTGGCCTCGCGAGCTTCGACCTGATTCAATTCCACACCTGGGAAGATTCCTGGCTGGAGGATAACCGTTGGGTCAAGAAGATCGACGATCTGCGCCGCCAGGGACTCTTCCGCGCCGTGGGCATCAGCATCAATCGCTGGGAACCCTGGAACGGCGTGCGCGCGGTGCAGTCGCGCCTGATCGATGCCGTGCAGGTCATCTACAACCTTTTTGACCAGAACCCCGAGGACAAGTTCTTTCCGGCCTGTGCGGCGATGGATGTGGGCGTGATCGCCCGGTGTCCATTTGATGAAGGCTCGCTCACGGGCACGCTCACGCTCGAAAGTAAATGGCCCCAGGGTGATTGGCGTAACACTTACTTTGTTTCCGCCAATCTCCAGGCCAGCGTCGAGCGCGCCAACGCGCTCAAGCCACTGGTTCCCGATGGCATGAGCATGCCGGAGATGGCTCTGCGCTTCATCTTGAATAATTCCGCCGTGAGCACGATGATCCCCGGCATGCGCAAGGTGAAGAACGTGGATGTGAACATGAGCGCCAGCGACAAGGGCCCGCTACCTACTGACCTGCACACGAAGCTGCGCAAGCATCGTTGGGACCGCGCGCCGACCCGTTGGTCGCAGTGATGGCGCGCGCCTCGTCGCCGCGCGATCGTGGGAAGATCCTTACTCCGGGTTTCTCGGACACGATCGAACAGAGCGCCATGGAACGCTTGACAACGTGAAGAACTTCGTGGACTGTATGCGTACGCGCAAGTCTCCGAATGTCCACCTCCACGCGGGCTTCGAGGCAGCGCGAACTTCTTGGATCGGCAACATCGCCTTGAAGCGCGGCATGAAGGCTGTCTGGGACGCTGCGAAAGGCAGGGTAGCATGATGAGACACACGCTTTTCTCCAGCACGCGGGCAAAAGGCCTGGGCATTCTACTTTTCCTGCTCGCAGTCCCCGGGCTACCCCTTCGCGCAGACGAGCCGACTCCCTCCAAAGCCCTTTACAATACCTTTACCGACGAGGAAGAGATGGCGATGGGCCGCAAGGCCGCGGAGGAAACGGAGAAGCAAATGCCGATCCTGGACGCTCCCCTGCTCGCCGCTTACGTGGACAGCGTGGGCCAGAAGGTGGGCCAGGCTTCGCGCAGGCCCGAGCTCCAGTACTTTTTCAAGATTGTGAATACTGACTCGGTTAATGCCTTCTCACTGCCCGGGGGATATGTTTACGTCAATCGCGGGATCCTCGACTTCGTCCAGAGCGAAAGCGAGCTGGCCGGCGTCCTGGCCCACGAGGTCGGCCACGTGGTGGCTTATCACAGCATGAACGACGTGGCACGCCGCGCGCTCGTCGACCGAGTGATCTACGAGGGCAAGAAAGCCGGCCTGCTCGACGATCAGCAGGTGACCGACATGCTGGAGCGCTACGGGGGGCCCATTCTGCTTTTCGTGGACCGCAAGTTTAACCGCGAGGAAGAATCGGAAGCTGACATGTTCGGGCTCTACAACACCATCCGCGCAGGCTATGACCCGCAAGGATTGATTGCCGCGCTCGGACGGTTCAGCAAATTCACGGGAAATCCCACGCTCGTGGAGGGCTTGCTTATGAACCACCCGCTCCCGGGTGAACGCGTGCAGGCGCTGCGCGAGGAACTGAAGCAGAATCCGCCTCCGACAGATCTCGAGAAAGACAGCATGGCGTTCCGGGCCGCCAAGCTGCGTCTGAAGTCACTGCCGCCGCCCCCGCCGCGCCCGCCGAAGAAGCAGTCGTAGTGCCCTCGCGCCTCTCGAGAGTGCGCACACCTTTGCTGAGTCAGCCACTCCCCGCAGAACGGGGGTCTGCACCAACCAGACGTCCCGCGCCGCATTACGCCACAAATCCCTGCCGCCAGGTCGCTGCCACAAGAAAACCAGCAGGCGGTTTCACCTGTCCCGCAGGGACACCATGACGCGGCCCGCTGAGAATTCGGGCAGGAAGAGTAATGATGGCGCGAAGCAATTCGAAGACGCCCCCGACGGCGATTCCCGCCAGCCGAAACGGCAGCATCAGGATCCAGATCAGCGGATACAGCACCAGGGCCAGGAGGGCCAGTGGCCAACAGAGCACCAGCAGAATGCACCAGAGCAGGAACTTGACCATGCGGCTTACCTCCAAGAGAGGTCTCGCTCTATTCTACGCGAGGAGGCCAGCAAAGGTTCGCCTCAGAAAAGCCGAAGCGCGGAAACAGCCTTCCGGGCAGCGGGTATTCGAGCCGCGGGTGTTCCGCCTGGACAGTCCGGAGGCCGAGTGGTAGTGTCCCAGTTCGTCGCAATTTTCACAATTCTCCCCGACAGTCCCTCGCTTGGTTGGGGTATCCGAAATTATGAATAATCATTTCTGGCTGGGAATGGCGCTGATCCTTGTAAGCGGCGTTATGAACGGTGGGTTTGCGCTGCCCATGAAGTACTCCCGGACTTGGAAGTGGGAAAACACTTGGCTGGTATATTCCCTCGTCGCGTTATTCCTCGTTCCCTGGACGCTGGCCTTCGGGCTGGTGCCGGGACTCCTGAAGGTCTATGCGGGCGTAACGCTGCGTACGCTTCTGCTGCCTGTGCTTTTCGGCTTACTTTGGGGGACTGCCCAAGCGACCTTCGGAATCAGTTTAAGATTAGTCGGTGTCGCCTTGACCTTCGCCGTCGTCTCCGGTCTCGCCAGTCTATCCGGATCGCTCGTTCCCCTGCTGGCCTTCAATCCCGCGGATCTCTTCCGCCCGCGAGGACTTCTCTTGCTTCTTAGCATTCCCTTTCTAGCCGTGGGCCTGATTCTCTATGCATACGCCGGCCGCGGACGAGAAAAGGACCAAGCTACCCAGGATGCGGATGCTTCCAGGCTGAAAGGCAGTTTCGCCACCGGCATGGCCTTGTGCGTTTTCACGGGAATCTTCGGATCGAGTTTCAATCTGGGATTCGCTTTTGGCGGCGACGTCATTCGCGCCAGCCTGCAGCAGGGTGCGGGATCGCTGACCTCCACCTATGCAGTGTGGGGGCTAGTCCTGGGGGCAGGCTTTGTTCCGAACCTGGTTTACTGTGTGTACCTGCTGGTCCGGAATCGCACGGCGAACCTTTTCAGGCAGAGCGGCTGGCCAAGGGAGGCGATTCTCGCAGTCGCCATGGCGTTCACCTGGGTCACGGCGATCCTTACCTACGGGATAGGAGCCACGCTGGTCGGCACTTACGGAACGTCGATCGGATTCATGCTGTTTATCGCCTCGAGTATCCTCTTCGCCAATGTCTTCGGGTTGGTGAGCGGAGAGTGGAAAGGCACAAGCTCCCGGACCCGGAAGCTCCTGTTCGCGGCCGTCGCCTTCATCCTGGTGGCCGTCATGGTTCTGAACCTCGGCGGCCTTTTCTGACGACGGCGAAGGCGCCAGCATGGTCGGCCCGCGCTTCCGGTTTCGCCGCGCCCATGCGCAACGCCCTCCAGGCGAGTACAATAGAGAGGATTTCGAGGTCCCCCCTTGAAGAAGGAACTCCTTTCCCGGGCGATCAAAGCGGTCCGCGTTCTCGGCGCCCTGGGGCTTGTCGGCGGCATCACCTTCTTCTACTCCCGGGTCGTCAGTGTCAACAGCGTGACGGTCGCCCTGACGTTCCTGCTCGCGGTGCTGGCGGTTGCCACGCGCTGGGGTTTGGTCGAAGCGCTAGCCGCTTCCATCGCGGGCATGGTCAGCTTCAACTACTTCTTTCTGCCCCCCGTCGGAACGTTAACGATTGCGGACCCTCAGAACTGGGTCGCCCTCTTTGCTTTCGTGGTGACGGCGTTAATCGCCAGCCATCTTTCCGCGAGTGTAAAGGAACAGGCACTCGAATCAACCCGCCGCCAGCGCGAAATGGAGCGGCTTTACACGCTGAGCCGTAATCTGCTGCTTCTCGACAGCCGCGGCCCTCTTGCCCAGCAGACCACGAACCAAGTTGCCCAAGTCTTTGAGCTCCCCGGGGTCGCGTTCTTTGACCGCACGAGTGACCGAATTCACCGGGCCGGGCCGCACGACCTTCCCGTGGAGGACAGCAAGCTCCGCGATGCAGCGTTACAGGGAACGGTTTTTCACGACGCCGCAGCGCATATCACCGTGATGCCGATCAGCCTGGGGGGCCAACCGATCGGCAGCCTGGGCATTCAGGGAACGAGGATCTCCGAAACCGCTCTCCACGCCATCGCCAACCTTACGGCCATCACCCTGGAGCGCGCGCACGCTCAGGATGTGGCCACCCGGGCCGAAGCCGCCCGGCAGAGCGAGGAGTTGAAGTCGACCATGCTCGATGCCTTGGCGCACGAGTTCAAGACGCCTCTCACCCCCATCAAGGCGGCGGTGACCTCCATGCTGTCCGACGGCTGCTCCAGCCCCACCCATCAGGAGCTCCTCCGCATCGTGGACGAGGAAACCGACCGCCTGAACACGATGCTGACGGAAGCCATCCAGATGTCACGCATCGAAGCGAGCCAACTCCAATTGCACAGAAGCCCGCAGGCCGTGAGCGGATTGGTCTGCACACAATTAGAGAGACTGGCGGAAAGCCTGGAAGGGCGAAAACTGGACGTGCAGGTTCCCGAGAACTTGCCCCGCGTGAGTGTCGACCCGGAACTCATCGGCACCGTCATCTGGCAGTTGCTAAACAATGCCCTGCAGTACACGCCTCCGGACAGTCCCCTCACCATCCGCGCGCGCGCGGAGGAGGGTGCAGTGGTCGTCAGCGTCGAGGACTGTGGGCCGGGAATTTCCGAACAGGAACAGCGCCAGATTTTCGAGAGGTTTTACCGGGGGAGAGAACATCGGCAGCGGATACCGGGTACGGGCATGGGCCTCAGCATTGCGCAGGAAATTGTGCGCGCTCATCAGGGGAGAATCTGGGTGGAGAGCCAGCCGGGGAAAGGCGCCAAGTTTTCTTTTTCTCTGCCCTGCGCGGCGAAGGAGTCAGCACTGTGACCAGCGCCAGGATTTTGGTCGTTGATGATGAACCGCAGATTCGCCGGGTGATGCGCACGACACTTGTGGCCCGCGGCTACATGGTCAGCGACGCCCGAAGTGGCGAAGAGGCGCTGGAGAAAATACGCGAGGAGCGGTTTGACCTGGTGCTCCTCGACATGAATATGCCGGGGATCGGCGGCATGGAAACCTGCCGCATCATTCGCTCCCAGAGCGACATTCCCATCGTGATCCTTTCCATTCGCAATGCGGAGAAGGACAAGGTCGAGGCGCTGGATGCCGGCGCCGATGACTACGTCACAAAACCTTTCAGCACCCCGGAACTCCTGGCACGCATACGGGCTGCCCTGCGCCGAGCGCCGCTCTTGACCCCTGGCCTCCCGGAGGTACTCGACCTGGGCCGCACGGTGATCAATTTCGCCGCCCGCCGAGTCACAGTGGATGGCAAGGAAGTGCGCTTGACTCCCAAAGAACTCGACCTCCTCCGCTACCTGGCCAGCAGTCCGGACGTGCCCATCCCTCATGCCAAGCTTCTTCAGTCTGTCTGGGGGCCGGACTATGGTGAGGAAGTCGAGTACCTGCGTGTCTTTGTCAATCAGCTTCGCAAAAAGATAGAACCCGAACCCTCTCGCCCCGAGTATCTCCTCACCGAGCCCTGGGTCGGCTACCGGTTTCGCCTGCCGAAAAAGACCTAATGAAATCCTGAGCAAGTCTTTATGCCTTCTTTATGACTCTGCGAGCACCATGGTGTTCGGAGACTCCGATGAAAACCACATCAGGTGTTGAGTCTGGTCTGGCATCCCCGTTCACCAGGCAGGGAGCCAATGGACACGATCACGCTGACAAGCATGACGAGCAGAGGTTGGAAGTCTTTGTGGTCTTCACAGACACCCCCGGAACCTTGGCGGCTCTGCAAATGGCTGACCGGCTGGCCAAAAAGCTGGAGGCGCGCTTACGGCTGCTCATGCCTTACGAAGTGCCCTACACGCTGCCCCTGACCAGGCCGGCGGTCCCCGTGGGATTCCTTGAGGGTCAACTCCGTACCTTGGCATGCCAGGCTCCCATGGAAATCGCTGCGCACATTTATCTGTGTCGCGACAAGCGGCGCACCTTGCGACTCGTCCTGAGGCCTCGTTCCTTGGTCATTGTGGGCGGCAGGAAACGTTGGTGGCCCACTGCCGAGCAGCGGCTGGCGCAAGCGCTCAAGAAGGATGGGCACCACGTGATTTTCGCGGAGTTAAGGTGAGGTTCCTATGTTGGACTTGTTTTACTTCCTGATTGGCGTGCTGTTTTTCGTGGGTTGTTGGGTATTCACGCGCGCCTGTGACCGGCTATAGGGAGGCCGCTCGATGGACTACATCATTGCTGGCGTTACCGCTCTGTTCCTTTTTGCTTACCTCGTCTACGCCTTGTTGCGACCGGAGCGGTTCTGAGAGGAGACCATGACCTCGATCGGCGTCTTGAATGTGGTTGTCTATTTTGTGGTGATTCTGTTGGTCACCAAGCCTCTGGGCGTCTTCATGACCAAGCTTTTCGCAGGCGAGCGGACCTTCCTCCATCCCCTGCTTCGCCCCTTGGAGAAGCTGACCTACCGACTGTGTCGCATCCGCGAGACTTCCGAGCAGCGCTGGACCCAGTATACGGCCTCGCTCATCGCCTTCAGTCTGATGAGTTTCCTCTTCGCGTACCTGATCCAGAGACTGCAGGGGTTCCTGCCGCTGAATCCGATGCACTTTGGGACCGCGAAAGCGCCCGCCGGGGCAACGGCGATGACGCCCGACCTGGCTTTTAACACTGCGGTCAGTTTCGTCACCAACACCAACTGGCAGAACTATGGTGGCGAGACGACCCTCAGCTACTTCGTCCAGATGACCGCGCTGACCGTGCAGAACTTCGTCTCTGCCGCAGCCGGCGTGGCCGTGTCCATCGCCCTCATCCGTGGCTTTGCACGCAAGCAAGCCAACAACATCGGGAACTTCTGGGTGGATCTGGTGCGGGCGACGCTCTACATCTTCCTGCCGCTCTCGCTGCTGGGCGCACTCTTTCTCTGTTCGCAAGGGGCGATTCAAAATTTCAGGAAATATGCGACTGTCACGACGATGGAAGGCGCCACCCAGACGATCGCGCAAGGGCCGGTCGCTTCACAGGAAGCCATTAAGATGGTGGGTACGAACGGAGGAGGTTTTTTCAACACCAATTCCGCCCACCCCTTTGAGAACCCTACCCCACTCTCCAATTTCGTCCAGATATTCATGATTTTCGCAATCCCGGCCGGCCTCACTTATACGTTCGGCATGATGGTCGCCGACAAACGTCAAGGATGGGCGCTGTTTGCGGCCATGAGTGTCCTGTTCCTGGCGGGAGTTTTGGTGTGTTACCCGGCAGAACAAGCGGGCAACCCGCTGCTGGCGAAACTCGGCCTTGAAACCCGGGCCACCAACCTGCAGTCGGGCGGGAACATGGAAGGGAAAGAGGTACGTTTCGGCATCCCCACCTCCGCGCTCTTCGCCGTGATCACCACCGACGCGAGTTGCGGGGCGGTGAACAGCATGCACGACAGCTACACTCCGATCGGCGGCCTCGTGCCGCTCTTCAACATTCAGCTCGGGGAGGTAGTTTTCGGGGGCGTCGGTGCGGGCATCAAAGGCATGCTGCTCTTCGCCATCCTGGCGGTTTTCATCGCCGGACTCATGGTAGGCCGCACCCCGGAATACATCGGCAAGAAGATTGAACAGAAGGAAGTGAAGATGGCCATGCTCGCGCTGATCCTGATGGCCGCGAATATTCTGGTCTTTACCGGGGTCAGCTCGGTGGCGAAGTTTGCCCAAAACGGCTACTGGAATTCTCCTGGGCCCGCCACGGCCAACGTCAACAACAATGGCCCGCATGGGTTCAGTGAGATTCTCTACGCCTACACCAGCACCAACGGAAATAACGGCAGCGCTTTTGCCGGCCTCAATGGCAATACGCCCTGGTACAACCTGAGCCTCGGCTTGGCCACGCTGATCGGCCGTTTCCTGTTCATCATTCCCATGCTGGCGGTGGCGGGTAGCCTGGCGGCCAAGAAGAAACTTCCCGTGACCAGCGGCACCCTACCCACTCATGGCGCGCTGTTTGTCGGCCTGCTGATCGGAACGGTGATCATTGTCGGCGCTCTGACCTACTTCCCGGCCTTGTCCCTAGGACCCATCGTCGAGCATTTCCTGATGCGCCAAGGGAAACTCTTCTCGATGGCCTTCTTCTCAATCTGGAGTTGATTTTATGGCAACTTTTGCGGCCCCTCCGGTTCTTGACGAGACCACGCTTCTCCCCAAGAAGCTGGCGCACTCGCGCCCGCTCTTTGACCCGCCCATCGTGAGGAGGGCGGTGCGCGAGTCGTTGGTGAAGTTGAATCCGGCCACCCTCGCCAAGAATCCCGTGATGTTTGTGGTGGAAGTGGGAGCGGCGCTGACCACGATCTTCCTGGTCCGCGACATCTTCATTCACGCTTCCGGCACCGGTTTTTATTTGCAGATCGCCCTGTGGCTGTGGTTTACGGTGCTCTTCGCCAACTTCGCGGAGGCCATGGCCGAAGCGCGCGGCAAGGCCCAGGCGGACACCTTACGCAAGACTAAGACCGACTCGATGGCCAGGAGGATCGCTCCGGGAGGCGCCATCGAAGTCGTTCCTGCCTCCAAGCTCCGCGCCCAGGATGTCGTCATTTGCCAGGTTGGCGACATCATTCCCGGGGACGGCGAAGTCATCGAAGGCATCGCCACCGTCGATGAATCGGTCATCACGGGTGAAAGCGCGCCGGTGATCCGGGAGTCAGGCGGAGACCGCAGCGCGGTCACGGGCGGAACCAAGGTCTTGTCGGACCAGATCAAAATTCGGATTACCTCCAACCCGGGCGAGACGTTCTTAGATCGCATGATCGCACTCGTCGAGGGCGCGGAGCGGCAGAAGACGCCCAACGAGATTGCCCTCAACATCCTGATTGCCGGCTTGACGCTGATCTTCCTGCTGGCCGTCGTCACCCTGCAGCCGTTTTCCGGGTATGCGGTGTCTTCGGCAGGCAGCGGAGAGATTCCCAGCGTCGCAGTTTTGGTTTCGCTTCTGGTGTGCTTGATTCCCACAACCATCGGGGGACTGCTTTCGGCCATCGGGATTGCCGGCATGGACCGAGTGATCCAGCACAACGTCCTGGCGATGAGTGGCAAGGCAGTGGAGGCTGCGGGCGACGTCAACACCCTGCTTCTGGATAAAACCGGCACCATCACTCTCGGCAACCGGCAGGCCGTGGAGTTTGCTCCCGTCGACGGAGTCAGCGGACCCGAGTTGGCAGATGCGGCGCAACTCGCCAGCCTGGCGGATGAAACTCCCGAGGGCCGGTCGATCGTGGTGCTCGCCAAACAAGCGTACAACCTGCGCGGGCGCGAGGTGGCTGACCACGAGGCGCACTTCATTCCCTTCTCCGCCTATACGCGGATGAGCGGTGTCGACCTAAATGGCCGTCGCCTGCGCAAGGGAGCAACCGATGTCATTGTGCAGTTCGTCATCGAGAAAGGCGGCGTGATCCCGCCAAACTTCACCGAAATGTCGGATCGCATCTCTCGCACAGGAGGCACCCCCCTGGCCGTAGCCGATGGAGGCCGTCTGCTCGGCATCGTTCACCTGAAAGACATCGTCAAGGGAGGAATGCACGAACGCCTGGAACATTTGCGGGCGATGGGAATCCGCTCGGTCATGATCACCGGTGACAACCCCTTGACGGCTGCGGCGATTGCCAACGAGGCCGGCGTGGATGATTTCCTTGCGCAGGCGACGCCCAAGGACAAGATGGAATACATCAAGAAAGAACAGGCGCAAGGCCGGCTTGTGGCCATGACGGGCGACGGCACCAACGATGCGCCCGCCCTGGCGCAGGCCGATGTCGGTGTCGCCATGAACACGGGGACCATGGCCGCCAAGGAAGCCGGGAACATGGTGGATCTGGACAGCAATCCCACGAAGCTGATCGAGATTGTGGCCATTGGCAAGCAGCTGCTGATCACGCGTGGCGCACTGACCACGTTCTCCATCGCCAACGACGTGGCGAAATACTTCGCCATCATTCCGGCCATGTTCATGGCCACGTATCCGGCACTGAACGCATTGAATATTATGCGTTTGCATTCTCCCCAAAGTGCGGTCCTGGCGGCGGTGATCTTCAACGCGCTGATCATCATCGCGCTGGTCCCCTTGGCTTTGCGGGGGGTTAAGTACAAGCCAGAAAGTGCCGCCCGAATGCTGCGGAGAAACCTGTTGATTTACGGGATAGGCGGCATCATCGCGCCTTTCCCGGGCATCTGGCTGATTGACCGGCTGCTCGGTATGTTGCACTTGGCTTAAGGAGTTCTCGATGCGCTACCAAATTGGTCCAGCCTTTCGCGTCACGCTGTTGATGACCGTCCTGACCGGGCTGATCTATCCCGGAATTGTTACGGGCCTTTGCCAGCTCATTTTTCCCCGCCGCGCCAACGGAAGCTTCCTGGAATTGAACGGGAAAATCGTGGGCTCCGCTTTGATTGGCCAGAATTTCAGCAAGCGCATATACTTTCATCCCCGGCCGTCGGCGGCTGGCAACGATGGATACGATGCCAGGGCCTCGAACGCCTCCAATTACGGCCCTACGAATCAGAAACTGATCGATCGAGTGAAAGCGGACATCGAGAAGTTCCGCAATGAAAACCCCGCCTACCACGGTCCCATCCCTGCCGACCTGGTCACCACCTCAGCCAGTGGATTGGATCCCGACCTGAGTCCGGCCTCCGCACTAGCGCAGGCCCCACGGGTGGCTGAAGCCCGACGCGCCACCTTGGACCAGGTGAAACAGCTCATTTCCGTCCACACCCGAGGACGCCAACTGGGTTTCTTGGGTGAGCCGCGAGTCAACGTGCTCGCTCTAAATCTGGAGTTGGACCGGCAGTTTCCTGTTCGCTGATTCGGAATCGAGGTCACGACGCCAGGAGCGAGAGTTCCCGCCAGGGACGCCCCGGGCGCCTGGCGATCTTCAGCGATTCCTATCAACCGCGCGCGTCCGGCTTCGCTGTGAGCCGCCTCTCTTGTCGGCCGAAGGCCTCGATAGTACACTCTTCTTCAAGAGGCTTTCGTGCCTATGCGCAGCGATTTCGATCGCAGACCGGATCCCGAGCTCCTGCTCAGACAACTCGACGCGCAGGAAGACCAGCTCCAACACGAACGTTTGAAAGTCTTCCTGGGCTACGCGTCGGGCGTGGGCAAATCGTTTCGGATGCTGGATGAGGGTCGGCGGCGTCGGGCGCGGGGCCAGGATGTGGTGATTGGGGCCATGCAGGCGAACATGCCCGCTGAGCTCGCACACCTAGTGCAGACTCTGGAAGTCATTCCCCTCAAGAAAATCGGAGACGGCGAGGCGATGGATGTGGAGGCTATCCTCCGCAGGCATCCGCAAGTCTGTCTTGTCGACGGCGTCGCCCACGACAATCCCCCCGGCAGCAAGAACCCCAAGCGCTGGCAGGATGTGGAAGAACTCTTGGTGGCCGGGATCATCGTTATCACTTCCCTGAACCTTCAGCACATCGAGGAACGCCGCGAAGAGGTGGAGAGGATTACCGGCAAGCGTGTCACCGAGACAGTTCCCGAACGGTTCCTATACGCCGCCAACGAGATTGTCCTTGTCGATGTTCCGCCCGAACTCCTTCTGGAACGGGCCGGCCAACCCTCCACAGCGGATCCCAGCTCGGCGGACACACCGCGACTCTCCGCGCTGCGCGAGATCGCCTTGCTCCTGGCTGCTGAGGTTGTGGACAAGCAGCTTGAGGGCTACCTTCTCGCCCACGGTATCGAGCAGCTTTGGGGTACCCACGAGCGGATCCTTGTCTGCCTCACTCCCGGCTCGAACGCACCCGCCATGATCGCGAGTGGAAGGCGCAACGCGGACCGTTTTCACGGAGAACTCTTCGCGGTGTATGTCCGCCACGACCGGCTCACCGAGAAGGATGAAGCGGCCCTTCAGGCGCACTTGGCGGTCGCGCGGCTCCTGGAAGCGCAGACTGAGGCCCTGGACGGGGACGATCCCGTGGAAACTCTGATGGATTTTGCGCGCGCACACAGGATCACGCAGATTTTTGTTGGTCACTCCAGCCGCGATCACTGGTGGTATCGCTTCCTGGGTGGTCCGTTGGATCGGCTCATCCGCGCAGCGGAAGGGATCGACGTGCGCGTGTTTCCCCATTGACCACGATGGATACCGATTCCCTCAAACATGGCCGGCTCAAAGTTTACCTGGGGTACGCGGCTGGCGTCGGAAAAACCTATCAGATGCTGGCGGACGCTCATGAGCTGGTGAAAAAGGGCGTCGACGTCGTGATCGGCTACCTCGAACCCCATGGGCGGAAAGACACGATTACGCAAGCTCTTGGGCTAGAGTTGATCCCGCGGTGCAAAGTGGAATACCGGGGGTCGGTTTTCGAGGAAATGAACACGCTGGCGATCCTCGAACGCCACCCCGAGGTGTGTGTGGTGGACGAGTTGCCGCACACCAACGTCCCGGGCTCTGGCCATATGAAACGCTGGGAGAACGTCCTGGAACTGCTGGAGGCCGGAATCGATGTATTGACTACGATGAACATCCAGCACCTCGAGAGTTTGAACGACCAGGTCTGGAACATGACCGGTGTGCGGGTTCGCGAGACGATCCCCGATTGGGTCATGAAACAGGCCGACGAAGTGGTCATGGTCGACCTCACCCCGCGCGCGCTCCTCAACCGGCTGGAACGCGGCGTCGTGTACCCTCCGGAGAAAGCCCGGCAGGCGATGCAGAACTTCTTCCAGGAATCCACGCTGGTCGCCTTACGTGAAATCGCCTTGCGGCAGACGGCTCACGAGATTGAGATTCGGCACGTGACGTTACCCGATCCCACCACAGAAACTCCTGCTGCAATGACTGAGATACCGAGCGTGGGAACCAGTACTCCGAGCGCTTTGAGCGATCGAATTCTGGTCTACGTGACGGAGCATCCCTCCACCGCGTTGCTCATCCGTCGTGGCCGGAGAGTGGCCGACTACCTCCAAGCTGACTGCTTTGCGGTCTTCGTCCATGGCGAAATGGATTTCAATAGCTTGCCGGTGGCCAAACGGGAGGCCGTCGAGCGCCATCTCAGTTTCGCGCGGAACCTCCACATCGAGACCCGGGTCCTTCAGGGCGTGGATATCGCCAGCGCCTTGAGCGACTTCGCTCGCCTGCATAGCATCACGCAGATGTTTATGGTGCGCCCCCAGTATTCGCCCTGGGAGGGATTCTTGGGGCGAAACCTCATCCACCGAATCGTCCGTTACGCTCGCGACATGCAGGTGACCATCGTCGCCGAACGACGCCGCGCCAGTCGTTACTGACGCGGCCGGAGGCAATTTCGGAACTCCGAAAAGAATTGCCCTCCGGTTCGGCGCGGCATCAAAGTCCTCTCGAATCGTCAGGCAGCGGTGTGTTACGATGCAGCCCCGGAAATCAAGGGCGAGAAGCCGGAGAAACCCTTCGCGGCCTGGAGGTATGGAGATGACAGTAATCCGCAGAGTGCTGGGCGCTTCAGCAATGCTCGTGATCATGCTGTCGGTGGTCACGCTCGCCGGGCAAAACCGCCAACTCACCGACGCGGAGCGCAAAGCCGCGGAACTCCGGGATTACATCCGGGCGAATTACACCAAGTCCGAATACCTGGCGCCGATGCGCGACGGCGTCCGTCTCTTCGTCGCCGTTTACGCGCCCAAAGACAGTTCGCAGCGGTACCCGATCTGGATGTCGCGCACGCCGTATACGGTGGCGCCCTATGGCGTTGACGACTATCGCGGCTCTCTTGGCCCTTCGGAGTTCTTTGCCCGCGACGGCTACATCTTCGCCTACTGCGATGTGCGCGGGCGCGGCAAATCGGAAGGCAAGTTCGAGCACGTTCGGCCCTACCTTCCCAACAAGACGGCGCCCAACCAAGTCGATGAAGCCAGCGACACCTACGATACGATCGAGTTCCTTTTGAAAACGATCCCCAACCACAACGGCCGCGTGGGTGTTTCCGGCACGTCCTACCCCGGCTTCTACGCCACGATGGCGGCCTTGAGCGGGCATCCCGCCTTGCGGGCGGTCTCCCCGCAGGCGCCGGTCACCGAATGGTTCATCGGCGACGATTTCCGCCACAACGGCACGTTCTTTCTGGCCCACGCCTTTGGTTTCTTCTCTTCCTTTGGACGCCCGCCGACGGGAGAAAATGAAGTGCCCGGCCCCCGCTTCGATTTCGCCACCCCCGATGGCTACGACTTCTTCCTGCGCATGGGGCCGTTGGGCAATGCCGACACGAAGTTCTTCAAGGGGCAGATCGAATGGTGGCGCGATCTGGTCTCGCACGACACGTACACAGACTTTTGGAAAGCCCGCGACCCGCTCCCCTACTTGCAGAACCTCCAGGCAGCCGTCATGACGGTGGGCGGCTGGTTCGACGCAGAGGACGTTTACGGGCCGCTCCACACCTACCAAGCGATTACGAAACAGAGCCCCGGCACGGTGAACATTCTCGTCGAGGGTCCCTGGTCGCACGGCCAGTGGAACGGCAACGCAGGAGAAGTCCTCGGGGATGTAAACTTTCATCAGAACACAGGTGACTTCTTTCGCGAGCACATTGAGTTTCCGTTTTTCCAACACTTCCTGAAGGACAAAGCGGAAGAGAAGCTTCCCCACGCCTACGTCTTCGAAACCGGGCGCGACGAGTGGCACAAGCTCGACAGTTGGCCACCCAAGAACGGCGTGAAGAAGACGTTTTACTTCGAGAGTGGAGGCCGACTTTCTTCCGCGCCTCCCTCCGCATCCTCTGAGGAGTTCGACGAATACGTGAGCGACCCCGCCAAGCCGGTTCCGCACATCTCCTGGATCAGCACGGCGATGACTTACCCTTATATGACCGGTGACCAGCGCTTCGCCGCGCGGCGCACCGATGTGCTGGTTTACCAGACGGAACCGCTAGCCGAAGACGTGACCTTCGCCGGACCGGTGACCGCGTCGCTCTACGTCTCCACCACGGGCACGGACTCCGACTGGGTCGTCAAGCTCATCGACGTTTATCCCGGGAATTACCCGGACCCCGATCCGAACCCCAGCGGGGTCAAAATGGGCGGCTACCAACAGCTCGTTCGTGGCGAGCCCTTTCGCGGGAAATTCCGCAAGAGCTTCGAGAAACCGGTGCCCTTCGAGCCGGGTAAGCCTGACAAGGTGGAATTTCAGCTTCCCGACATTTTCCAGACCTTCCGCCGCGGCCACCGCATCATGGTGCAAGTGCAAAGCTCGTGGTTCCCGTTGGTGGACCGTAACCCACAGAAATTCATGAAAATCGACGAGGCTCAGCCCTCCGACTTCCAGAAGGCCACCCAAAGAGTTTACCGGTCGGCGAAGCTGCCATCGGCCATTACCGCGGACGTGCTGCCGCCAGCAACCGCTGCTCCCGAAAAGTGAATGAAGCGGGAGAACCTCCCGCGTGCCGCGCGTCACTCGCCACTCGTGACCTGTCACTGCGTTCTTATTGGTGAGGGCTCTGCTCGTCACTGGCCACTTGTCACTTGTCACTGTTCTTGTAACATGTTGCATCCAGGGATTTTATCATTTGCAGGCTAAGCCCTTATCCCTCGGCAACATATCCGGATCGTCCCCAGCCCCTGCTGATTCTAAAGGACATTCTGGCTTCGCTCGTCGTGGTTTAACATTTTTTCCTCGCCAGGCCCGGAGTCTGCCACTCCTCATGGCGGGCTAGCCCGAATTTCTCACCACGGACGAAGGAGGGCGGGGCTAATCGTCTTTGCATATTCGTTTTGTATGACCGGAATCTCCTCAGTGATGCAAGGCGGCGTCGAGCCGCCGCACTCCAAGGCGCTTCGCGCCGGCGCCAGAGAATATGCCGTTGCCCATCGGCCCCCTTGCGCCGCAGGCGCCGTGGAGTGCGGGAGCGAGGCTCCCGCCTTCTGCCCCGGGCGGCAACGCAACCTGACCCACCCTGTGTCAGACCCTTCATTCCGGCAAGCGCGGCAAGTTGTTTATTGAAAAACCATAAGCCCCGCCCTTCCGACCGCCGGGAAAAAGGCATCGCGTGGTGAGAAATCCGGGCGAGGGTCACTCTTCTGATCCTGATCGACAAACCAGTGAGCCGCGCGACCTGGCGGAAGCTCCAATCTTCCATCCTCACCCTCACCGCCCCGCGAGGTCTCATGCCCTTATGATAGCAATTATCTCAGGGTGTTTGTAAAGAGGCCAAAGACGCAAATGGCCTACCGGCAGGAAAAAATCAATGGATGGGACAATTTCCCCGGTTGCGCCGCATGCCGAGGATCTCGCAACAGCCGGCGGAGCTCAGGGCTTGATTATCGCGAAGTAGTCGTAGTCCGTCACCGTCTGCCTCACTCCCACCGGGGAGCGAACCGCCGGGACGAGCCCGTCGACGCCGACCAGGAGCCGACCGCCTGCAGTCATTTGAGTGGAGCTCACACCTGGCTGAAATTCGAGATCCTCTTCTGCTAACATGCTCCTGCCGTCCTCGACCTTTGGGGGCTGTTTTTTGAAACCAAATAGGGGCCAGAGGCGTTTCAGCGGAAGCCAATCAACACCGTTGAAGCTATAGGCCGCCGTAAACGTCGATCCTCTGCGTGTCAGGCGCAACCACGTTGGATCACCAGCCGCATAGTCGCGGGCAAGAGCTTTAAGCTTGCCTTTGTTTACGCACTCGAAGTTCAATTCGTTCTTGAAATGAATCCCGCGCTCAAGCCGCACGTAGTTGTTCTGATCTTTCCAGACCAGAAGTCCCCCACACCACCGGTTCGGACCGGTTATCTTCGTCTCTAACGTGAAATCTCCCTTTACCTTGCGCATTAGTCTTGGGGCAGTGAAGTTGTGACGCGCTGGCCATAGATCGTGATAACCCGTGACCGTGATTCGCAGGAATCCGTCTCGTGCGTCCAGCCTCATCGTGCTGTCACCCAGAGGGTCAATCCATTTCCAGCCCGGCTCTAGCTTGCCAGCAAACTCGTCGCGGAACTGGATTTTGCAGGCCATCACGAGAGCCAGCAGCACTGCCCCAGCAGCAACCAGCAGTGGTCGGATCCAAAAAACCAGGCGCTTCGCGATGAAATGATCCATGGTCCCCTCCGCTCGCTTCTCTAGCTCTGACCCTGCCACGCTTCCTAAAGCAACGCCAGCAACGCGGCCAGCAAGGCCGCGCGCTGGGGTAGCTCGCGGATAATGACGTGCTCGTGCCGCGCGTGGGCTCCGTCACCCGTTCCGCCCAGGCCGTCGAGCGTGGGGATCCCGAGGGCGGCGGTAAAGTTGCCGTCGGAGCCTCCCCCGGTCGCCGCTTCTTTCAATTCCAGGCCCATCTGGCGCCCCAACGCGCGCGCCTTGCGAAACAAAGCAATGGCCACTTTTCGTTCCATGGGCGGGCGGTTGACCCCGCCCGAAATTTCCAGTTTGGCCTCGGGGTGAATAGGCCGCAAAGCGCGCATCTTCCTTTCAATCTCTTCACGGTCGCGCGCCGTCGGCACGCGCACGTCAACGCATGCCGTAGCAAGTTCAGGAATAACATTCGAGCGTGTACCGCCCTGAATAACATCCACATTGAGGGTTAGCCCCCGCCGTGGGCGTGCCAACTTTTCGATGCGCAATACCTGCCGAGCCAGCTCAGAAATCGCATTCACGCCCGCTGAGGGATTGACCCCGGCATGAGCCGAACGGCCCCGAACTGTGATTTTGAATTCTCCCACCCCCTTGCGCGCTGTCTTGAGTGCGCCCCGCGCCGCCGCCGGCTCCAGCACCAACACGGCGCGGGCCCGCCGGGCCTCCGCGAGCATTTCCTTGCGAAAGGCTATGCTCGACACTTCCTCATCCGCGTTCAAGAAAAAACGCACGGGACCAGGAGGGGTTATCTTCAACGCTTGGAGAGCCCGCACCGCCCAAAGGCCGCAGACCAAGCCGGATTTCATGTCGTAGATGCCCGGCCCGTAGGCGCGCCCGCCGCGCACTCGAAACGGCATCTCGGCCAGCGTTCCGACGTCCCAGACCGTGTCCAGGTGGCCAAGCAACAGGATGGGCTGCTTCCGGCGCGCCTGCCCCCAGAACTCCGCCACGACGGCCGAGCCCGCGGTGGCGTGGCTCAAGAGGCGCACTCGCGCGCCACGCTTCTTGAACTCCTGCGCAAAAAAGTTCGCCAGGCGATCCACCGCGGCTTTGTTCTGACTCGGTGATTCGATTTCCACCGCCTGTCGCAAACACCGCAAGAGCGCGTCCTTTTCCGATTCGCAGTAGGCCAGCAACGCCTTGGGGTCGATCACATTTCCTTGTACGTCGATGGGCTTGGTTGTGGGCCGCAAGGATAAGGTCCTCCTGCGGCGCAAATCTTATCACGCCCTGGCGTGAGTAGCGTTCCCGGTCTCCCCCATGGGCCTGTAACCCTCCCAGCTACGACCCGCACACTATCCCGCGGCGATAAGATTTTTCCTAGTGGCAATACCCAAAGTTCCATTCTATTCTTAGGTTTTTGGGAGTTGCCGCAGCCCTCAGGGAGGACCGCAGAATTGGGTAAAGTCTCCTTCGCTCTCCTCATCCATGCACACCAGCCGGTGGGAAACTTCGACCACGTCATCGAAGACGCCTACCAGAAGTCCTACGCGCCTTTCGTGCGTTCGCTCCTGGGGCACCCGCGCATCCGCCTGAGCCTACATTTTTCCGGCATCCTGCTGGAGTGGCTGGAAAACCGCCACCCGGAGTACTTCCAGTTGCTCCGTGAACTCGTGCGTCGCGGGCAGATCGAACTGGTCGGCGGCGGCTACTACGAACCCATCCTGCCCGCGATTCCCGATGCGGACAAGATCTCACAGCTACGCAAGCTGGCCGATTACATTCGCAGCCACTTCGGCACGACTCCTCGCGGCGCATGGATCGCCGAGCGAGTTTGGGAGCCCACGCTCCCTCGCCCCTTGGCCGAGGCGGGTGTCGAGTACGTCGTACTGGACGATACGCACTTCCTGGCCGCCGGCTTACAGCCTTGGCAACTGCGCGGCAGTTACCTGACCGAAGAGGACGGTCTTCCGTTGCGCCTGGTTCCCAGCTTGAAAGCTCTCCGCTACACCATCCCCTTCCAAGAACCGGCCGAGACGCTGCGTATCCTGCGCGAAGGAATTGACCAGCCCGACGCGCTCTTTGCCATGGGCGATGATTGCGAAAAATTCGGCGTCTGGCCCGGAACTTACGATCACGTCTACAAGAACCGTTGGCTCGAACGATTTCTCGAGGCGGTCGAGGGCTGTCAGGACTGGCTGGAGACAACCACCGTCTCCGACTATCTCAGCTCACGCGCTGCGCTGGGGCGCATTTATCTCCCCACCGCCTCCTACGCGGAGATGATGGAGTGGGCACTGCCACCCACGGCTTCGGCGGAGTTCAAGGCCTGCCTGGAAGAAAGCGAGCGCATGCCCAATGGAGCGCGATTCCAGCGCTTTCTGCGGGGGGGGTTTTGGCGCAATTTCCTGAGCAAGTACCCCGAGGCAAATCAGATCCAGAAGCAGGTGTGGAGTGTGAGTCACCGCCTGCAGAAGCTGCACGGTTCCGCGGCAGGTGGAACGGAAAAAGCAAGTTTGCTGGCGGAGGCGCAGGCGCACCTTCTCGCCGCCCAGTGTAACGACGCGTATTGGCACGGGGTATTTGGTGGCCTCTACGCGCCACACCTGCGCAGCGCGATTCTTCGTCACCTTATCCAGGCCGAATCTCAACTCGATCACGCGGAAGGCCGCGGCGTCGATTCAAAAGCCGAGATGGTGGCCACGGACTTCGACGCGGACGGCCAGGAGGAAATCCTTATCAGGCAGAATATTGCCGGCATGATTCTGCGCCCGGGGGATGGCGGCACGGTCTCAAGCCTGCGCTTCCAGCCCGCCGAGGTTGAGCTGGTCAATTCTCTGATGCGGCGCCCGGAAGCTTACCACGCTATGGTTCGCAAGCAGGTGGCGTCTAAGCAGGCGCCGCGCGAAGGGCCCGCCTCCATCCATGATCTGGTGCTCAGCAAAGAAGCACACCTGGATGCGCTGCTCCGTTACGACCGCTACGAGCGGCATGCCTTCCGCACCTATCTCTTCGCCGGGGCCAAACACTGGCAGGATTTCGAGTACCTCCGTCTGGAAGAGAATGAGACCCTGGCCCGGGGCCCCTGGAAAGCGACACCCATCCAAGCCCCCGGGGCCGTGGTCGAATTACGAAATGCCGCCAAGATCGTCACGAACGGTTGCGCGATGCAGGTCGAGGCGCTCAAGACCTTGACTTCCAAAGTCTCGGGTTCGACGTGGCATATAGAATGCCGCTCCTCACTCTCCACTGATCGCGCCTGCCCCACGGGCATGGCCGCGGGGTTGGAGTTAGTCTTGAACCTTCTCGCTCCCGACGCTCACGACCGCTATTTTCTGGCCAATGCGGTCCGCCACCCGCTGGAGTTTCGTGGTGAAATCGAATCCGCCAAACTGATGCTGGTGGACGAGTGGCAGTCCGTGAAGATCACCCTGCAGACGCGGCCGCAGGCTCGCTGGTGGATCGTACCGATCGAAACGATTTCCCAATCCGAGCTGGGATTTGAGCGCGTGTACCAGGGCTCTGCGATCCTCGCGGTCTGGAAAATCGATCCTCCCTCCTGGCGCAACATGACCTGCATTTTGCGGATGGAAATCGCCCCCTGGGGGAAGACGACCGCCGCCGAGCAGTGAGGGGCGGCGTGTGGCTTGAATTCGCGGAAAGCGTCTGCTAAATTCGCAGCCGCTGGAGGTGCTGAATGGCCGTGCCTCAAGAATTGCTCGACATCCTGGTCTGCCCGGCGTGTAAAGCGCCGGTTCAACTCACGGCAGATGGTCAGGGCCTGAAGTGCGCCCAATGCCGGCGCGTCTATCCCATCAAGGACGATATTCCGGTCATGCTCATCGACGATGCCAAAGTCGAAGCGGAGTGACGCCGGGTGCGCTGCGCGTCAGATGACAAAGCATGAACGCGGATTCCCTTCTTCCCGACCTCCCGCCCGGAGCACGCATTCTCGTCATTCGCCTCAGGTCCATCGGCGACATCATCCTGCTGACGCCCGCGCTGCGTCTTCTGAAGGAGTGGCGGCCCGACCTCCGCATCTCCGTGATGATCGAATCCCGCTTTCGTGAGCTTTTGGAGGGGAACCCCGCGGTGGAAGAAATTCTCACTCCTGGCGAGGGACCAGGCTGGCGCAAGGTTTCCTCGCGTCTTGAAGTCATTCGCGGCCTTCGCAAGCGAGCCTTCTCCGTCTGCGTTAACCTGCACGGCGGCCCAACCAGCGGTCTTCTCGCGCGCTGGAGCGGCGCCCGCTGGCGTGTGGGCTTTGCCCATTTCCGAGGGTCGCGCCGCTACCACATCGTGATTCCGGACGCCCGGACCATATTAGGCCAGCCTTCTCTTCATACTGCCGAACATCAGGCCGCGGTGTTCTTCTATTTGGGACTGCCGCGTAAGGAAATCCCGCGCGCGCAGCTTTGGGCAGGTGCGGCGCACGCGACGTGGTGGGACGCTAAACGCCAGAGCCTGGGGATCGCTGCCGGAAAGTCTTACGCCCTCGTTCATCCCACCGCCCTGTACAAAACGAAAGAATGGGCGCCCGAGAGATTTGCCCAAATCGGTGAATACCTGGAAAGGCAAGCGTGCCTCACACCTGTTTACTCCTGCGGACCGGGAGAATCGCCTGTGCTCGACGCGGTGGAGAAGGCCTCGGGCGCAACGATCCGGCGATTGGAAGGCGCGAGCCTGGGCCAGTTCGCGGCGGCGCTTGCCAGTGCGCGCCTGTTTGTGGGAAACGACAGCGGCCCTGCCCATATGGCCGCGGCGCTGGCGCGACCCCTGGTGGTCATCTTCGGATCCTCAAGTTCTTCGATCTGGGGTCCCTGGCCGCGCCAGAGCCCGAACCCAGCCGCGCGTGTTGTGCAGAATTTCTTCGACTGCAATCCTTGCCCCGGGGATCGCTGCTACCGATTTGAAAAACCTGAGTGTATTCTGTCAGTGACTTTCGACCAGGTGAAGGCCGCCGTGGAGGCTATTCTGGCGCAATCCTGTTGATTCCGATGGCACGGGGTGAGGGTCTTACTTCGCCGCCCCGGCCCGTGAGGGAAGTCGTGGAAAAAACTCATAGACGGTTCCGAGACATCATCCGGAAGTTTCGTGGACTCACGATAGGCGTCTTAGGCGACTACATGCTCGATGAGCTGCTGCAGGGTGAGGCCACGCGCATTTCTCCAGAAGCCCCGGTACCTGTTGTCGTGATGAATGATCGGAATACCGCGCAGGGGTTTCCCGGTGGAGCCGGTAATGTGGCCGCCAACATTGCGGCGTTGGGCGGCCGGCCCATCCCCTTTGGCGCTATCGGAAAGGATGACAGCGGAAAGCGGCTCCAGGAGCTTCTGAAACGACGGCGGATTCTCCACACAACGCTCGTTCAGGAACCGGGGCGTATCACCCCGCATAAGATGCGCATCGCCGCCCACCAGCACCAGCTTCTGCGGCTGGACGTGGAAAGACCGGAGAACATTTCCAGCCGTACCGCCGCGGCGGTGGCTGGCAGCTTCGCGCGCTGGGTGGGCAAGTTGCGAGCGTTGATCATCTCAGACTATCGCAAAGGCACGCTGACCACGGAACTGAGCAACCAGATCAAAGCGCTGGCGCGACAACGGAGGCTCCCTATCTTCGTGGATCCGAAGCCCGAACACCCAGAGCTCTGCCGCCATGCCAAGATGGTCACCCCGAATTTGCGCGAGGCCGAGTTGATGGCCGGCTTCCCGCTGCGCGACAAACGCCAGATGGAAATGGGTGGGCGCCACTTGCTGGCCACGCTGCAGTGTTCGTACCTGCTCATTACGCGGGGAGCGGAAGGCATGACACTGTTCGATGCCGAGGGCACGACGCGCGAAATCCCGAGCGTCCCCCGCCCGGTCTACGACGTGACCGGCGCCGGAGACACGGTTCTTGCCGTGCTGGCACTCGCCTACACCGCCGGCGCCACGATGCAGGAAGCTGCGCAACTTGCCAACCTCGCCGCCGGCCGCGTGGTCTTGAAATTCGGCACGGCGGAAATCTCGCCGCGCGAACTGCTCGAAGCCGTCACTGCCAACTTCAAGTACTCCACACCGTAGTCAGGTCGCCAGCCCGGCCCCCCTCTTCTTCAGGACGCGGCTGTAGTGTGATGCTGTTGCGGCTCACTCAACCGGTCTGACGTGACGCCACGTTCGCTTGCGCGGGGAGCGGCGGGCAACAAGGCCGCGCATTCACACCCTTGCTTTTCAGAATATGGAATAGGCGAGCCCTTTGGTTTTGCGGTCAACCAGGAGGTCCAGAGGCGGTTGTTGATCGTTGACGGTGACGGTGACGATGACGATCTCTGAACCTTTGGACCGCGAACCTAGGATTTTGAAGCTGCGGATCCTTCCGTAGTCACCTTGCTCGCCCCAGCCGTGAAGGAAATCTTGGTAGGAGTAGGATGGGCTGGGCTGCCAGAGCCGGTAGGCTTCCGGATAATTGCCTTGTTCGAGCGTGGTGAGAAAACGCGAGACGGCTCGCTCCTCGGGAAAATTGTGGACAACAAGGAAGAGCGTTCCACCCACAACGATGATCACCAAGGCAAGCAGAATCCAGCGCCCAATCTTGCGAGGCTTCTGGGGAGGTGTGGCATCAAGTAAGGTCATCGGCAAATTCTCCCGGGGTTAGGCGTATAGGTGAATCTCATAACCCCTTCATTATGTTAGACGCGCCGGCGAATTGCCAAGCATCCTGTTAGAGTGAGCGCCGGAAAAGGACCGTGGCCGCGAACATACTCACCACCGTGAACACGGTCAGATAGACCAGGTCACCGGCGATAGCCATGATGCCGGTGTTCTTGAGCAGCAGAGTCTTGAAGGCGTGCACAGCGTAAGTGAAGGGATCGCCTTTCGAGATCACTTTCATCCAGGTCGGAAATCCGTAGACGGGATAGACAGCGCCGCTGGGGAAGAACAACAACGTATTAAGGACGCCGAAAGTCGCACGGGGCACCAGCGGGTCGCTGACCCTGACCATCAGGAGAAACATCATGCTGATGAGGGCCAGGGAAGTGGCTACAATCACCAACAGCAGCTTCACCAGCCGGATGGGGTCCAAAGGGTTCGGAATGCCCGCGATGACGGATCCCAGGGTGGTCAGAACAATCCCTGCCAGGAAAGCCTTGATGGCCCCGGAGAGGTTAAAACCGAGAATCAGTTCGAATTTAGAAATCGGCGTGACCAGATAGCCTTCATGGAGCCCGCGAGCTTTATCATCAATATAGATAATACCTCCTCCGATCATCGCGGAAACAAAGATCGCCAAAACGATAGATCCCGACAGGAGGTACTGGATGTAGGGAACGTAAGGATAGAGCTCCACGACCGAGAGCGTGACGCCGGAGGGGACGCGCGGCTGGCTGCCGCCTTGATTGAAAGTGCTAACGAGCTGGCTGAACCCTCCCTCCAGCGCGCTGACGGCGAAGTTGTCGGTGTTGTCCTCGACGAGAGTGATTTGGGGGGCATCTCTGGCCAGAAAACGCCGGGAAAATTCCGGAGGGACGTTCAACACGCCGTTAATGCGCCCTTCTCGCAAATCCGCTAGAGCTTTTTGGGGATCGCTGTATTCAACCATCTCAAAAGTGCGGGCATTTGCGGCAATGGCTCCGCACATCTCGCGCAGTTTCACGGTGGGCATCCCATGGTCCTGATCGACAATCCCCAGGCGCAGCTCCTTGATCTTCCCGCCAAAGGCGTATCCGAGGACTACCAATTGCACCAGGGGAAAGAACATCGACACCAGAATGAGCGTGGGGCTGCGCAGGAACTTGCGCATGTCGCGCTCGATCAGAGCCAGGATTCGATTCATGACCTTCTACCTTCCCGGGGAATAGAAAATGCGGGGGTCATATCCCGGCGCATCCTGCAAGGCATCCCGCAACTGCCGGCCGGTGTAATGCATGAACACATCATCGAGCGTGGTGCTCTGCACGGAGAGGGAAGTAATCTCAACTTGTGCTTCGCGGGCTGCTTCCATCAACCCCACGGCGGTCTTCGGCCCGTTGTTGGAGGCGATGCGAAACACGTGATCCTCAGATTTCACGTTCTGCACGTCAGGCAGATTCTTGATCGTTTCCAGCCAGCCGTCCGGAAGGCGCGAAAAGCTGACCTCCAGAATGTTGTTCCCGGGGATGGAAGCCTTCAACTTGAGCGGGGAATCCAGCGCCACCAGCTTGCCGTGGTCGACGATGGCGATGCGGTCGCAGAGTTTGTCAGCTTCATCCATGTAGTGCGTGGTCAGAAGGATGGTGAGTTCCCGTGCCTTCTTGAGCTTCATGAGCATTTCCCACACGCCCACGCGCGAGGCGGGGTCGAGACCCGTCGTGGGCTCGTCCAGAAAGAAGATGCGGGGCTCGTGCACGAGTCCGCGGGCAATTTCCAGCCGTCGTCGCATGCCTCCCGAGAAATTCTTCACCGGTTTGTCCGCCCAAGAAAGAAGGTCCACCGCCTCCAGGAGTTCTCTGGCGACCTTGACGCGGCGCTCGCGCGGAACGCCGTAAAGCTTGGAGAAAATCTGCATGTTCTCCATGGCGCTCAGGTCAAGATCGGAAGTCATGGCCTGGGGAATGACTCCGATGCATTTGCGGACTTGGTCGGCATGCCGGACGACGTCGAAGCCCAGAATTCGCGCCGCGCCGGAAGTCGGCGGCAGCAGCGTGGTGAGCACGCGAATGAGGGTGGATTTCCCTGCGCCGTTCGGACCCAGAAGCCCGAACACCTCGCCGTGCGCCACGGAAAAAGTCAAGTCATCGACGGCGCAAAAACCGTTGAAGCACTTGCGCAGTCTCTCGACTTCCACGGCCGCGCTCGTTTTGGTCTGCTGGGTTGGTGGTTTCATTGTTCCCGTCGCAGTCGCCGGGCGCGAGTCTAGCGCGAACCTTGCAGGGAGAGTGTGGCATAGGCGGTCATGCCCGGCCACAACCGTCGGTCACTGTTATCGACGCGCAGGCGGAGCTCGAAGGTCTTGATGTCCCGCTTGGTTCGGCTCACATCGCGCTGGGTCGCATAGTCAGCATCGACGCCGCGATAGAAGACGGTTCCGGCACGCTCCGCTCCCGAGGGCAACCGCACCGTCATGCGGTCGCCCAAGCGCACGCGGTCGATGTACGTCTCCTCCACATCGGCCCGCACCCAGAGATCATCAGGGTTGACGATCGAGACGATCGGCTGACCGATGTTCACGACTTCGCCTTGAAGGGCGGCCAGGACGGAAATGACACCCGGAATGGGCGCGCGAATCTCCGTATAGTCCAGGCGCACTTCCGCTTTCGCCCTTTGCGCGCCAGCGGCAGCCAGTTGTCCCTGCACCGCCAGCAGTTGGTTCCGCCGCACGGCAGTCTGGTCTTCGTTCGACCGCGCCAGTGCGACCCCTGCACGCTGCGCATCCACCTGTTTGCGCAGAGATTCCACGTGCGCCTGCTGCGCTTCGAAAGTGGCACGCGCCTGATCCAGCGCCTGATCCGAAACGATCTTTTCCCGAAAGAGGCTCTCCGTGCGCTGGTAATTCACGCGGTCGAGCTCGAGGTCGGCTGCGGCCTCGTTTTCCTGGGCTTGTGCCGCGGCCAGAGCGGCCTCTGCTTGCCTGATCCGGTCGCGGGTCTGCGCCTCCTGGAATTTCAACGCGGCTTCGGCTCCACTGACCTGCGCGGCTGTCCCCCGCTGCGAGTGGAGGTAATACGATTCATCCGCTCGCAGTTCTTGGGGTTCGATGACGGCCAACAACTGCCCGCGCTTCACAGTGTCGCCTTCCTTCACCAGTACCTTCGCGAGCTGTCCCTGAATTTGCGAGCTCGCGATCACATCGTTCGTCGTGACGATGCCGGTCAGAACGATGGGGTGTGGTCGTGTGACAGCTTTGTAGTAGACCACTCCGCCGCAGACAATGACCACGCCCAGTATAGGTAAGAGAATCTTGCGCCTCATTGTTATGCAGCCTCCGGGTTTCGAAAGAGCGCGTAGTGGATGAACTTCAGCACTGCCGCTTTCCTCCTCGCCAAGTTAGCTTTGCTGAAAGGGTCCTGGCCGCTGATCATCCGAAAAGCCGGAGCGATGTTGAAATAGTGCACCGTCAGCCCGGCAAGAGAAATTAGCGTGTGCTCCCTGTCAAGGCGCCGAAACTCCCCCGACCGCATGCCGCGCTCGACGAGCGCCAGCAACATCTTTAGGAGGGGAATCGAATGCTCGCGAACCATCCGCTTTAAGGTGCGATCCCCCACCATCATCATGCGCTGGAAGATGCGAGGGTAATGCGGGTGTGTCCCAATGAAATCAAAATGATTGCTCACATAACGCAACAGGATGGGCCCTGCCGGACCCTTGGCCGAAAGCACCTCTTCCGCTTGCCGGTGGAATTCTCTAAGGTGTGTACCCACGACCGCCCGGTAAAGATCTTCTTTGCTCTCGAAATAGTATTAGAGCAAGGCCTTGTTCACGCCGGCGGCCGCCGCGATGGCCTCGGTGCGCGCACCTGCCAAGCCGCACTCAGCGTAGATGCGCTCGGCAGCTTTCAGGATGGCAGCCCGCGTCTCGGTGCTGTCGTGGTGCCGCGCGCGAGCCGATATGGCGCTCTTCTTGATCCGCTTCGGCATTTAACTAACCAGCTAGTTAAATACCATAATAACCAAGTCCACGTCAAGAAGGTTCTTGCTGCGGGAAATCTGAAACTGCAATTCTACCAGGGTGCTGAAAAATTCCCGATAACTTTCATTCTGAAAAACCCCTTCGCTACACTCAGGGTAAACTCCGGCGACGAAGAGTCTCGCACGGTAAGGTTCTTGGTTAATGGAGGAAGCGAAATGCCGAGATTCTTCGCAGAGTCTACCCTGAGCGCTTCACGCGCAGGGCCCAGGATGAAACGCTGGCAAGGTTTTTCAGCACCCTGCTAGTGTCCTGAGTCAGAAGGTCGCTGACAAAGTCTCGCTTTGGGGTCGGTTCCGCAACCCCGTTAGGGGCGCAAGATCGTAGTCCAGGGCGCAAGCCCTGGGCTACCTTCTTTCGCCCGCTACGCGGGCTGACTTTATTAACGAACTTCTGACTCAGGATGCTAGGCTTTGGGTGAGTAGGTAAATCGCGTGCGGGTTTTTTCCTGATAGCGCTCCAGGGCCAGCTCGATCAGGCGGTCCAGCAATTCGGAGTAAGACACGCCGCTCGCTTCCCACAGTTTGGGATACATGCTGATGGAGGTAAACCCCGGGATGGTATTGATCTCGTTCACGTAGACCTTTCCCGTTTTGCGGTCCAGGAGAAAATCTACCCGTCCCATTCCGGCGCCGTCGATGGCCTGGAAGGCGCGAGTGGCCACTTCCTGCACACACTTCGTCTGCCGCGGCGTGAGGGGCGCTGGGATGATGAGTTGCGAGCCTTCCTTGATATACTTCGCCTCGTAATCATAGAACTCGTTAATAGGGACCACTTCCCCCGGCACGGAGGCTTGGGGGGCATCGTTACCCAGCACGGAGCATTCGATCTCACGAGCGTCGATTGCTTCTTCAACCAGGATTTTCCGATCGTATTGCGCGGCCAGATTCATAGCCGCAGACAGTTCGCGCTGGTTGTGGACCTTGCTGATCCCCACCGAAGATCCGAGGTTCGCCGGTTTCACAAACAGTGGATAGCGTAATTTCTTTCCGATTCGCTTGCGCACGGCAGCAGGATTGTTCTCCCAATCCGGGCGCAGGACGAGCTCCCAGGAAATGACCGGCAGGCCGGCATCGCGAAAGAGGCGTTTCATCACGTCCTTATCCATGCCCGCGGCGGACGCGAGCACACCCGCCCCGACATAGGGTACGTCCGCCAGCTCCAGCAGGCCCTGCACGGTGCCGTCTTCGCCGAAGGTGCCGTGGAGGGCAGGGAAAACCACGTCGACCTCCGGTCGCGAATTCTTGGCGGGAGTTGAGGAGGCAAGCGGCAGGAGTTTGGGCCCGGCGGGATCCACGGAGGGTGTGACGGGTTCCCCACTTTCCAGGACCTGGGGCAGAAGTTGCACCGCTCCGGAACCCACTCGCCAGTGTCCCTCGCGCGTGATGCCGATGGGCACGATTTCATATTTCGCCGGATCGAGCGCCTTCATCACCGCGGCCGCGGAAATAAGCGAGACGTCGTGCTCGCCCGAACGGCCGCCAAACAGAATCCCCACGCGGATTTTCTTGCTCACAAGATCTTCTTCCCCAGGGCCGAGGCTGCAAGTCCCACGCCCAGAATCGCGGTCTTATTCATGACATCGATAATCGGATTGATCTCGACTAACTCGAAGGCCAGCATTTTCCTGCTGTCGGCGATCATTTCCATGGCCAGATGCGCCTCGCGGAAGGTAATGCCCCCGCGCGCGGGTGTGCCCACGCCGGGCGCTTCGTCGGGATCGACCGCGTCCATGTCGAAGGATACCACGAACCCTGCCGTGCCTTCCGAGGCGAGTGCGATGGCCTTCTCCGCGACGGCCCGCATTCCCTGCTCGTCGATTTCACGCATGGTGAAAACGTGCACGCCGGAGTCTCGGACGATCCGGCGCTCGCGGGCGTCCAGGTCGCGCACACCGATCAGAACGCACTTGTCCGGCCGCATTTTGGGCGCGAACCCGAAGATTTGGGTCAGCGCTTCCGGCCCGTGACCGAGTGTGGCAGCGAACGGCATGCCGTGCACGTTGCCGCTGGGACTGGACTCGGGCGTGTTCATGTCGGCATGCGCATCGATCCAAAGGCAGCCCACAGCTTGGTCCCGGTCGCGATAGAACTTGGAAATGCCCGCCTGCGTCCCGATGGCCACCGAGTGATCGCCGCCGAGCGAGACGGGAAAGTACCCTCCCTCCAGCGTCTGGTAGATGCGGTGCGCGACTTCCTGGGAAGTCTCGGCGATTTCCTTCAGGTACTTGGCGTGCCGGTCGCCGAAGTGTTGTTCTTCCGGCAGCCGGACGTGGATGTTGCCAGCGTCTTCCACGTGGTGTCCCAGACTCTTCAGGGCATGATTCAACCCGGCGGCGCGCACGGCGAACGGACCCATGTCCACGCCACGTCGCTCCTGGCCGAGGTCAAATGGGACCCCCAGGATTTTGATTTTGAGCATCCTGCCCCCAATGTGCAATCTTGCGCTTTGCAGAAAACTCTATCATACCGCGATACTGGGGACTCGCGGAGCATGCGCCGGCTGTTCCTTCTGGATTTCCTCCGACAAGTGCCACGTGACCGTGGGCGAAGAAGGGCGCGGCGAGCGGAGGCTCCCCTACGGGGTGAGGCGATACAGCATGCGCGGGAAAGGAATGGTCTCGCGGACGTGTTCGAGTCCGCAGATCCAGCCCACGACGCGCTCGATGCCCATGCCGAAGCCCGAATGCGGCACGGTGCCGTAACGGCGCAGGTCGAGATACCATTCGAACGTCTGCCGCGGCAGGTTGCGTTGTTGAATGCGCTGCTCGAGCAGGGCGAGGTCAGCAAGCCGCTCGCCCCCGCCGATGATTTCGCCGTGGCCCTCGGGTGCGATCATATCCACGCACAGCGCCAGTTCCGGCCGCGCCGGATCGGGCGCCATGTAGAAGGCTTTCACCTGGCTAGGATAGCGGTGAACCAGGATGGGTTTTTCGGAGGTTTCGGAGAGCATCGTCTCGTCCGTGCCACCGAAGTCACCACCCCACTGGATTTCACTTCCCTTCCCCTGCAGAATCTTCAGGGCTTCGTCGTAGCTCAGGCGTGGGAAGGGCGGTTGGACCTTCTCCAGGTTTTCGATTTTCCGCTCCAGTGTGGCGAGTTCCGGCCGGCGCTTTGCCAGCACGCGCGCGACGAGGAAAGCCACCAACTCCTCGCCGAGTGTCATGATATCTTCGAGGCGGGCGAAGGCGACTTCCGGCTCGACCATCCAGAATTCCGTCAGGTGGCGGCGGGTCTTGGATTTTTCGGCGCGAAAGGTGGGTCCGAAGCAGTACGTCTTACCGACGGCCATGGCGGCCGCTTCGTTATAGAGCTGCCCGGACTGCGTGAGATAGGCTTTGTCCTCAAAGTAGTTGACTTCGAAGAGCGTGGTCGTGCCCTCACACGCGGAGGGCGTGAAGATGGGTGTATCCACCAGGGTGAAGCCGCGCTCGTCGAAGAAATCGCGGACCGCCTTGATGATCTCGTGACGCACGCCCAGGATAGCGCGCTGGCGCGTGGAGCGCAGCCACAGATGGCGGTGGTCCATCAAGAATTCAGTCCCGTGCTCCTTGGGCGTGATGGGATAGGGCGCCTCCCCCGGAATGAGCTGCAGGACTTCCACGTTCGACACGTCCAGTTCGAAGCCGCCCGGCGCGCGCTTGTCGGCTCGCACCTTGCCGGTGACGCGTAGCGAGGATTCCTGCGTCAGGCCGCGCACGCTGTCGAAAACTTCCGGCGGGACGGCGCTCTTGACCATCACGCCCTGGATGATTCCCGTGCCGTCACGGAAAAGCGGGAACAGCAGTTTGCCGCTTTCGCGCAAGTTATAAAGCCAGCCTTGCAGGGTCACTTCCTGGCCGGCGTGTTCGGAGACTCGGCGGATTTCAACCACAGGGGTCAAGTGCTCATTCCTCCTCAACGAAGGTTTTCCATGCGGTGCATGACTCCTGCCAGGCGCGCGAGGCTGCTCAACTCCGGCCCATAATTCCGCACTTCGAAGAGCACGGGGAACTGGCCGTGGCCGCGGCGCAGGTCGCGGACCGTTTCCGTCCAGTCGATTTCGCCGTCGAAAGGCATCAGGTGATCGTCCTTTTCGCGGCGATTGTCATGGACATGGGTGGAAGCGACGAGGTTGCGAAGCGTCTCGAACGTCGCGTGCACGCCGCAGGTCATGTGGGCGTGGCCGGTGTCCAGGCAAACCTTCAGGTTCAGGCGTGTGTACTGGAGGAATTCCATCAGGCGCTCGGGCGTGCCGAGTTCATTGGGAATATTCTCGAGCAACAACTCCACACCGCGCTCGCTGGCGAAAATCTTCAGATGCTCGAGCGAAGTCATGGCGGCATCAAATTTGGACAGATCGTATTCCTCCCCCGGCAAACCCATGTGCAGGATGAGGTAGCGGAAAGGCAGATGGTCGGCGATATCGAGGGCACGCTTGATTTCGTCCATGGAATCGATACGCAGGCGGCGCTCGAGGTAAGCAACCGAGACCGCCAACCCGCCCAGCCGCCCCCAATCGGAGTCGGCGTAAAGCGGCGCATGGACGGAATGCAGGCTCACCCGATGGTCGCGAAACCATTGCGCCACGTCACGCACGTGGTTGGGATCGGTATAATCCAGGTGTTGGCGGGCCGCGAAGAGCTCCATGTGTCGGACGCCCGTCCCCAGGATTTGATCCAGGACGTGTGAACCGAGTCGCTCGTTGACGTAAAGGTACGTGGAGAGCCCGTATTCCATCAGTAACCAACCGCCTTTCCGTCCGCACGGGGATCGGAGGCGCCAAACCGCCATCCGGACGCGGGATCAATCTCGATGGCCTCACAGTCGCCAAGGCTGTCGCGAAAACTGAGGGGATAGCCCGCCTGCTGCAAGTTTTCGAGCGTGTCGGAGGAAAAGCCCACGCGCTCGAGCGTCAGATAGTCCGGCATCCATTGATCGTGGAAGCGCGGCGAAGTCACGGCCTGAAGAATATCCATTTTATAAATAAGTACATTAAGCAATACCTGTAAAACGATGTTGATAATGGTGCCGCCGCCGGGTGAGCCGAGCACGAGCCGCACCTTGCCGTCGCGGGTCACGATGGTGGGGGTCATGGAAGAGAGCGGGCGCTTGTGCGGCGCGATGGCATTGGCTTCACCCTGCACCAGCCCGAACATGTTGGGCTGGCCGGGCTTGGCGGCGAAATCGTCCATTTCATTATTCAGCAGAAAGCCCGCGCCCTCCACCGTCACACCGCAGCCGAACCACCCGTTCAGCGTGTAAGTGTTCGCGACAGCGTTGCCCTCGGCGTCCACGACGGAGAAATGCGTGGTCGCGCCGGACTCAAAAGCCTGCGGCTCTCCGGCCCGCACGGGCGCGTCCGGGCTCGACTGGAGAATCGCTTCGCGCAAGCGGGCGGCATAGCGGGGCGAAGTGAGGCCGGCGACCGGCACGGAGACGAAGTCCGCGTCGCCAAGGTAAGTGGCGCGGTCGGCGTAAGCGCGGCGCATGGTTTCGGCAATCAGGTGAATCGATGCATAGGAGTTCGGCGTGCCCAGGTCGAGCGGCTCGAGCACGTTGAGCATTTCGATGAGCATCGTGCCGCCGGAGCTAGGCGGCGGAACACTCAGAATATCATACCCGCGAAAGCGGCCGACGAGAGGCGGGCGCAGCTTGGCCTGGTACTGCTTCAGGTCTTGGCGCGAGATCAGGCCGTTGTACTTCCGCATGGTCGCCTCAAACGCCTTGGTCCCCACGCCGCGGTAAAAGGCCCGCGGGCCACGCTGGGCGATTTCCGCGAGCGTTCGCGCCAGTTCCGGCTGCAGGAAAGTTGCACCGGGCTCGTAGAGATGACCGTCGTGCAGGAAGATGCGGCGGGAATCGTCGTATTTCTCCAGCCGCGCGCGTTCCGAGTGGAGCGCTTGTGCGAGCGAGTAGCTGACCGGGAAGCCTTCCCTTGCCAGGCGAATGGCCGGAGCCATGACACGCTTGAGCCCCAGCTTGCCATATTTCTCTTCCGCCAGCGCCAAGCCCATCGCCGTGCCGGGGATTCCCGCAGCGCGCGCGCCGGCGCTGGTGGCATCGGGAATCAGGTTGCCCTGCGCGTCCTGGTACATCGTGCGCGAGGCCGCGGCGGGCGCCTGTTCGCGGTAGTCCACCACGACAGCGTCGCCGTTCGCCATGCGAATCAGCATGAAGCCGCCGCCACCGAGGTTCCCCGCCTGCGGGAAGGTCACGGCCAGCACGAATCCCACCGCCACGGCGGCGTCCACCGCGTTGCCGCCCGCCTGGAGGATTTCCACGCCGGCTTGGGAAGCCAGCGGCTCGCTCGAAGCCACCATGCCGTGGCGCGCGGCGACGGGGCTGAGCGCGTAGGCCGGCAGCGCCAGCAGCAGCGCAGTCAGCAGCATCCAGACGGGCATGAGACGTTTACACGGCACGCAAATCACCTGCTCGGGCAGAGGGACTTCCCGGCAGTAGGACACCGACACGAGTTTGCAGAAGAAGAACTGTAGGGGAAAAGCCGCAGGGCGTCAAGGCGCGCGCGGCGGGCAGGTGGCGCCGCAGGGTCGTGCTAGAATGCCCCGGTGAAGACTTACAGGTTTCCCGTCATCATCGAGCGGGAAGTGACCTCCGGCGCTACAGCGACTGACCCGCCACCCGCGGTCCGAAGCTGCTGCGCCTTGACTCCCGCATCGACACAAATCTGAACCCGCGTGTGAGGATGCTGATGGATTGGGAGTTTCTTGAGACGCTGCGGGAAGATTGGAAACCCGTCTCCAAGCCGGTGCGCATCGGCTGGCTGGCTTTGTATGGGATCTTTCTCCTCTACGCGCTGACGAACAAGACGGGGTACCTAATCATCGACTACGCGTTCGTGCCCATCCATGAAGGCGGGCACCTGCTCTTCAGCTATTTCGGCCACACCCTGATGGTGGCGGGCGGGACGATCCTGCAGCTCGGCGTGCCACTGCTGCTGGCTGTTTACTTTGCGTTCCAGCGCCAGCTCACCGGCGTGGCGTTCTGCACTTTCTTCTTCTTTGAAAACTTCTTAAACGTTGCCACCTACATGGCGGACTCGCGCAAGATGGAACTGCAGTACGTGACGGTCGGCGACCCTGAATTCGCCGAGCACGACTGGGCCACGATGTTTGGGCAGATGGGCGTGCTTGAACACGACACGCAGATCGCCGCCCTCGTTCGGTTGATCGGCTGGCTGGGCATGATCGCGGTGGTCGCCTGGCTCGCATGGAAAACACAAGCCCCGGCTCGCCCTGGGGATCCTCGCTCGCTTCGACCCTATTCACGAGCCTGACCCCTTCGAACGCGCTCTGTTGGCGAAGGGGCGTCAAGCGAAGATCCCTCTTGCCCCGCGTGACCTACTCCTCCTAATCGGCTATCAGCAGAAACGAGTTGGCGCACGAACCCAAAGGGTCGCCCGCGCTCAGGGGTGCCAGCCCCCCGCGGCCAGTCACCCCAAGAAACGACCTCTCAACCTCAATTGGACCCTTTGTACACGCGGACAAACAGTCCAGTGCTGCACAGGTGTCCGTTCTGATACAATGCCGCCGAGCTTCCTGACCGTTTCGTTGGCCCGGGAATCGTGCCGAGCCGGCGACCCGTCACAACCGGCTGAGGTGCGCTGCAGTGGACCAAGATCTGGAGTTACTCAAACGGTGCCTCACCGGCGAGAACTCAGCCTGGGAAGCGCTCCTTAGGGTTTACACGCGAAAAATCTATAACTTCTGTTACCGCTTCACGGGAAGGCCGGATGAGGCTGAAGACCTGACGCAGGAGGTCTTCATTAAGATCTACCAAACTCTGCGGAGTTACGATGCCGGGCAGGGCTCGTTTTCTACGTGGTTGCACCGCGTGGCACGCAACCACCTGGTGGACCATTACCGGCGCACCAAGAAGGATCGGATGACGTCGTCGATCGAAGATGATCTGGCGACATTCGAAGAGAAACCCAGCCCGGGGGTGGAGCCGACCGGCCACGTGGAGGCGCGGGAGCGGCAAGAGTTGCTGCAGCAGGGGCTCGATAGGTTGTCGCCGGACTTGCGGGAAGCCGTAGTCCTGCGCGACCTGCACGACCTCGACTACCTGGAGATCGCCCAGGTGCTGGGGGTCCCCCAAGGTACGGTGAAGTCTCGAATTAATCGCGGCAGACTGGAACTTGCGCGGGTCTTAAAGCGTATGGAAGGAGTGAGAGGCCCCGCAGAGGCGGGAAGCGAGCCATGACGCACCTGGAAATTGAAAACCTGGCGAGCAATTACCTGGAAGGGCTGCTGGACCCGGCCAGCCGAGCGACAGTGGAAGCGCATTTGACGGAATGTGCGGCCTGCCGCGAGCTGGTTGGGGACGTCCGGCGCGTGCTGGAGCTGTGCCGGGTGGAGGAGGAAGTGGAGCCCGCGCCCTGGCTCGTTTCCAAGATCCTGCTGGCCACGGTCGGCGAGCGCAAACCCACCCTGCTCGAGCAGCTTGCCGCCCTGTTCCGGCCGCTAGTTCAACCCCGGGTCGCGTATCCCATCGCCATGACGGTATTCGCGTTTTCGATCATCATCAACGCGGCCGGGCTCAACCTGAGGAATCTACGCTTCGAGGATCTGAATCCCCGCACCTGGTATTACCGGGCCGACCGCGCCGGGCACCTGATGTACGCGCGCGCGGAAAAGTTCTATTACGACCTGCGGGTGGTGTACGAGATTGAGTCGCGCTTCCGGCAGCTACGCGGCCAGCCGCAGGATCAACAGGAAGCGGCCCCCAAGCCCGGGGCGCCTGCGGGCGGTTCCACGCAGGGCACGTCACCCGGGCAGACTCAGCTAGCCTCGACGGAAGGCTCGCGGGTCGAGGCGGGCGTGCAAGCCGGATGGGCTTTCTCTGCGGTCGGAACCCAGAGCGGACTGGCCCGGGCAGGAAGGAGTCAAACCCCATGAAATGCGCTAATCACCCCCTCAACGATGCTTTCGCTTACTGCGGGCAGTGCGGCCGCTCGATCTGTAACGACTGCAAGCGCGAAGTCGGCGGAATGGTCTATTGCGAGAGTTGCCTGGCCGCGCGCTTGCGCACTTTCCCGCCACCTTTGGTGGGAGCCGGCCCGAGTCCCGGAGTGGCGCTGGGCCTGGGATTCATCCCCGGCGTGGGCGCCATTTACAACGGCCAGATCCTCAAGGCCATGGTGCAAGTCCTGATCTTCGGGTCACTCATCGCCTTGGGTGATCGTGTGCACGGCCCCCTGGATACCATCTTCGGGCTCGGCGCTGCGGCGTTCTACTTCTACATGGTGATCGACTCCTACCAGACCGCCAAGGCCAAGCAACTCGGCAAGCCCGCGCCGGAGTGGTTCGGCTTGGGCGACATGAAAATGAACGTCCCGATTGGCGCTGCGTTGCTGATCGGCCTCGGCGCTTTGTTCCTGCTCGACAATTTCGGCGTACCGGTTTTCAGCCAGATCGGCAAGTTCTGGCCCGTGCTGCTGATCGTGGTGGGGTTCCTGTTGTTGCAGCGTCGGCTCAGTGGGCACAAACCCGAGACACCGGTGGGCCCAGCAAATCCTGAGAAGCCTTCGGAAGGGCCGAGCAATATTCCCGGCCCGAGGGGGCTGTAAGCACGGGATTCGGGGCTCGGGATTGGGGAATCTGGCGAGACCCGAACCCCGAGTTCCGAGTCCCGAATGCGAGAGGAGAGTTATGCACATATTGGGAAATCCTTTCATCATCCCCCTGGGAGCTTTCGTGATGGTCGTGATCATCGTGGCCATCACCTCCATGACCAGGATGCGCGAGAAGGAATTGAACGCTCATCAACAGCTCCGCCAACAGGAAATGGAACACGAGCGAAAAATGAAGGAACTGGAAATTGAGAAGGCCAAGCTGGAGCTGGAGAAGACACGCGCGACGAAGAACGGCTGAGCTGAGTGCCCAGCGCCGCCCGGACCCTGGCCCGGCATGCCGAGGAGGCTGGCGAATATGAACGGGACTGTCATCAATCCACTGTTGATTCCGATTGTGGGAACGATCGCCGGCACACTGATGATCGTGGCCATCGTGGGAATCGTTTATTGGTACAAGGCGCGCGAAAAGGAGCTGCAATTCCATCAGGACCTCCGGGTCCGGGAGATGGAACACCAGCGCAAGCTGAAAGAGCTCGACGTGGAGTTGGAAAAAGCCAAGGCCCGGCAGTCCACGGAGAAAGTGGCAAGCTGACAGCATCGGCGCCTGTCCACGGTGCCCGGAACAGTTGCAGGTGCTGGGTGATTTGAACACCGGAATCCGGTGGAGGTGCGAAATGGTCATACCCGAGGAACTCATACCGATTGCCGGGATGCTAATGGTGATCGCCATTATCGCCATTGTCTTCTGGTTCAAGTCGCGGGAGAAGGAACTGCAGTATCACCAGGATCTCCGCATTCGGGAAATGGAACACCTGAAAAAGATGAAAGAACTGGAAGTCGAGCTGGAAAAAGCCAAGGCCCTTTCCTCCGGGAACCGTGCCGCCTAAGGATCTCTGGGTTCCGGCCGGAGGGTTAGGAGGAGGTGATTTCGAATGTCGCCCTTTGTCATTCCCCTGGGAGTGTTTGCCATGGTCGTGCTGATAGTGGCCATCACCCAAATCGTGAAGATTCGCGACAAGGAAATGGAAGTCCACCAGAAGCTCCGCCTGGAAGAAATGGAACATCAGCGCAAAATGCGGGAACTAGAGCTGGATTTGGAACGTATCAAGCAAGGGAAGTAAGCCAGCTCGCGGAGTGCGGGCTGGGGGCTTCGGCCGGCGCTGGAGCCAGGAGTAAAAGACCATGGGATCAACACCTACATCACCGATCTACCGCCGAGGCGGGCTGCTGTTTCCCGTCCTCCTCATCGTGCTCGGAGTCATGTTCCTCTTGGACCAGTTCGCACCCGCCTGGGGAATCAGCAGGACCTGGCCGGTGCTCCTGGTGGTGATTGGCGTTTTGAAACTTTTGGATACGACCCGGCCGCCGCGCCCTCCCGAAGGGCCCCGGATCTGACCGCGGTTGCCTCGCGGTGAGCGCGGGAGGTAAACATGAGCCTCTACACCTATCGTCGTGGATCAATTTTCTGGGCGCTGGCATTGATCGCCGTGGGCGCCATCTTCCTTTGGCAGAACTTCAATCCCGCCATTCATCCCTGGCAAATCATCGCCAAGTTCTGGCCCATCCTCATCATCTTCTGGGGACTCTCGAAGCTCATCGATTACCTGCAGGCGCAAGCCCATCCGGAAACCACCCCGCCCCCGCTCTTTTCCGGCAGCGAAGTGGTTCTGCTCATCCTGATTCTGGCGCTGGGTACGCTGGTTTCCAAAATCGTACTGCGCCCCTGGCAGCAGTGGGGATGGCATGTCGACGATGAGGAAATTGCCGGGCTCTTTCTGAATTCCCACACCTATACGCAGACCTTCTCGCAGCCCGTCAAGGGCGAGCCGCACCTGGTGGTGGATGACCAGCGCGGCGACCTGGAGATTCGTGGCGCCGACCAATCCGCCATCGACGTGGTGGCCAAGAAAACCATCCGCGCCGAGGACGAGAACGCGGCCAGGAAGATGTCGGACGACCTGAAACTCGAACTCGTGGAGGAAGCGGGGCACTATGTGCTGCGCTCGAATCGCCGCTCCCTGGCTGACGACGGCCGCCGCATCACGGTGGACCTGAGCCTGCGCGTCCCCAAAGCCACGAGCAGCGAAGTCACCTCCGAGCGCGGTGACATCATTGTGGACGGCTTGCGCGGCGACCAGACGCTGTCCACTCAACACGGCGACGTGCACGCCACCAATGTCGAGGGCTTGTTGAGAATCCACAAGGCCGGCGGCTTGACGGAGGTCCGCGACGTGAAAGGCAGCGTGGAAGTGGACGGCCGCGGCGACGACGTGGATGTAGCGGGCGTCTCCGGCACCATCACCGTCAACGGCGAGTTCAGTGGCGCCGTGCAGTTCCGCAGCGTGGCGCAGACCTTGCGCTACCACTCGTCACGGACCGAAATGACCGCGCAAAAACTCCCCGGGCGCCTCTACATGGAGGTCGGCTCGCTGGAGTTGAATGGCATCGACGGTCCCTTCGACCTTACGACCCGCCAGAAGGACATCACCGTTAACGACTTCAAACATAGCGTGCGGATCGCCGACAATAACGGCCAGGTCTCGCTGCGCACCTCCACGCCGCCGACCCACGACATTCAGGTAGACTCGAAAAACGGCGCTATCGAACTGATGCTTCCGGCCGGATCGAACTTTCAAATCGAAGCCAGCTCACGCCACGGCGAAGTGGAATGCGACTTCGCGGGCTCGGCTCTGAAAGTGGTGAAGGAAGGCGAGGCGCCGTCCATTTCCGGCACCTACGGCAAGGGCGGGCCCATGATTCGCCTGAGCACCGACTACGGCGCCATCCGCGTGCTACACGCCGGCCCACGATCGCCTGCACCAGCCGCGCCCCCCGCCCCGCCGGCGCCTCCTGAACCCCCTGGCAAGGCCGAGACAACCTGGAACCATCACCACCCGCGGCCCCACACGCCCGCCGTGTGCGTGCAGCGCGTGGTCTGCGCCACGCCCCGCTGCGGCGTCGTGCGCTTCGTTGAGTTCGTCTGGCGGCTGGAAACGCGGCTGCTCCGCACTCTGTTCCATACAAGCCTGCAGAGCGGTTGGGCCCGCCCCCGAGTGATTACGGTGGGTTATTGAAGCGGCTCCCCGCTGCGCGACAGCATTCTCACCCCGTCCGCTCCCGTGCTGCGAACTTATTCCCACAGACCACTCGCACCGCAGAAGTGCGGAGGCGCTGAGCTTTGGGAATGAGATCCTTCCTCTGCATCTCGGCGCCTCTGCGGTGAAGGCAGCCCTGTTCCCACAGCTTCTTCGGTTCTGAGCAGAGTGAGTGTGGCTCACCCCGCCACGCGTGCGAGCGTAGCAAAGAAATCCGGGAAAGAAATCTCTACGCAGGAACTGTCCTTGATGACGGTCGTACCTTCCGCGACCAGCCCGGCAATCGCGAAGGCCATGGCGATGCGGTGATCCGAGTGCGGATCGATCTCCGCGCCGCGCAACTTCTGCCGGCCGGCCACGCCGAGCCCGTCCGGAAACTCCTCCACCTCGGCGCCCATGCGGCGCAGGTTTTCCGCCACCGCCGCCAAGCGGTCGCTTTCCTTCACGCGCAGTTCGCTCGCGCCGCGAAACGACAAGCCCTGCTCGGTCTGCGTACCCAGCACGGAAAGCACCGGCAGCTCGTCGATCAAACCCGGCACCAGCTCTTCCGGAATCTCACCACCCGCGAGCTGGCTCGATTCGACGTGCAGGTCTCCGAGCAGCTCCCCGTTGAGCATTTCCAGATTCACTACTTTGACGCGCCCGCCCATGGGGACCAGCACGTCGAGGCACGCGCTGCGCGTAGGATTCAGCCCGACATTGTGCAGGACCAGGTCGGAATTGGGCACGATCAACCCGGCGGCGATAAAAAACGCCGCCGAAGAGATGTCGCCAGGAACATGAAGCTTCTGGCCTTCCAGGCGGGCGCGGCCGCGCACGGCGATGGTGTGTTGGTGACAGCCGATGTCCGCGCCCATCCGCTCGAGCGCGATTTCCGTGTGGTCACGCGTGGGATGCTTCTCCACCACCTGGGTTTCGCCCTCGGCGAACAGGCCCGCGAGCAGGATGGCAGATTTCACCTGCGCGCTCGCCACCGGCATCTCGTAGCGAATGGGAGTGAGGTTGCCGCCGGTAATTTCCAGCGGTGGGCGGCCGCCCTCGGCGGTCCTGATGCGCGCACCCATCAGGGTGAGAGGATCAGCCACGCGTTTCATGGGGCGTCGCGAGAGGGATGAATCACCCACCAGCACGGAGCGAAACGGCTGCCCGGCCAGCACGCCCGCGAGCATCCGCATGGTTGAACCGGAATTGCCGGCGTCGAGCGGTCCGGAAGGCGCGCGCAGGCCCTCCAAACCCCCACCCGCAACCTTCACCACGTTGCCTTGGCGCTCGATCTTGACGCCCAGCGGCTTCAGGCAGTCGAGCGTGGATTGGCAGTCGACGCTCGAGGAAAAAAAGTGGATTTCGCTCGGTCCCTCGGCGATGGCGGCCAGTATCGCGTAGCGATGGGAAATTGATTTGTCACCCGGAAATTGCACAGCGCCTTCGAGCTTCTTCGCAGCGCTCAGTTTCTTCGACTTTGATCCAAACAGTCCCATACTCGAATCCTTTTAGCTCACCTTGAGGAGAATCTTCCCCATCGTCTCGCGCGCTTCCATCTTCCGATGCGCTTCGGCAGCTTGCTCGAGCGGCAGCTTCAAACCAATGTGGATTTTCAACCGCCCGGTCGCGAGCGAATCAACCACTTGCCAGACGCCACGCGTGGCCATCGCAGGCGCCTGCAGGGTGCTGAAAAGCCAGAACGCACTGACCTTTTGCGATTTCTGCATCAGGGCGCCGATCACATTCAGCTTTTCCGGCAGCCCGCTGGCTGCGCCGTAGACAATGAGATGTCCGAAGGGTGCGAGCGCGCGCAGGCTTCCCGCAAAAGTCGCCCGGCCAACGGAATCGAGCACCAGATCGACCCCGCAGCCTCCCGTGAGTTCTTTGACGCGCTCGGCAAAATCAGTCTGAGTATAGAGAATCACCTCGTCCGCACCGTACTGGCGCGCGAGGTTAGCTTTCTCCTCCGTGGACGTTGTACCCAACACACGCGCGCCGGCTTGCTTGGCCGTCTGGATGAGCTGCAGGCCCATGCCGCCCGCCGCGGCATGGACCAGTACCGTCATGCCGGGCCTCACCTGGTCCATGGTGTAAAGCAAGTGGTACGCGGTGAGCGCCTGAACAGGGAATGCCGCTCCTTCCTCGAAGCCGATCTGGGCGGGCAGCGGAATCAAAGCGTCCGCCGGAACCGTGGTGTACTCTGCATAGCAGCGTTGGCCCATGAACGCCACGCGCCAGCCGACGAGGCCGGGCTCGGCATCGGCACCCACCTCTTCCACGATTCCGGAGGCCTCCAGACCCGGCGTTTCCGGAAAGCTCGGTGGCGTCACGTACGCGCCGCGGCGCATCAGAGTGTCCGCAAAGTTCACCCCCGCCACATGGATGCGCACCAGGACTTCACCGGAGGCGGGCCGCGGCTTCTCGACTTCTTCCCAGGCCAGAACTTCCGGCCCTCCCGTTACATGATAGCGTATAGCCTTCATGGTCCTACCTCCGAACGGTTATTGCCTACCAAAATTATGCAACACGGTCAGACACTCCGCGGCGCGCGCTTCATGCCGCTCTCCGCCTCTGCGCGGCTTTGTCCCCGTCCGGCTTGGGAACGAAGATGTCCTGCCACGTGAGCCCGCATTCCTTGACCATCGCCACCGCGTACTCCATTCGCCCCAGGTTGCGGTCAGCGTTATTCGTCCCGAAAGAGAATTTCACCCCCGCGTTCTTGGCGCGCTTGATAAACGCCGCGCTGGGCAGCCGGTAGCGGTTATTGATCTCGATAGCCACATCGTTCGCCTTGGCGGCGTCGATAACTTTCTGCATGCGCTCGGCGGTCCAGAGGCGATCATAATCGCGCGCGATGAGATCCGGCAAGAACGTGGGATTAACGCAGATATCGATGGGCTCATGGTCAAGCACGGAGAGCATGCGGCTAACGTACATTTCCATGAATTGCTCGCTATCCGGGATTTCACCGACCTCCTCGGGAATCCACAGCCGCATGCGCTTGCCGTGATCGTCAGTGAAGGTCATCGCGTCGGTGAACGCGTAGTCAAACTTGGCGATCGTTTCCCGCGAGAAGAGTTTCACCCACTCGCGGCCTTCACCCTGCATGGCCGCGAAAGCGGGCTGCCCCTTCATGCTCGCCAGGAATTCTTCCACCCCGGCGTCGTTGGTGATGGGGAATCCCAGCCCGCAGTTCACGGCGATTCCGTACATGATCCCCAGGCGACGGGATTCGGCGAGCGCTTCCTCCAGCGTCAGGCCGCCCTTCAGGTGGACGTGGTAATCCACCATAGGAAAGTTCTCTTGATTCATGCGCAGCAGGTCGCGGTAGACGTCATCGACAACGGGCCGCTTTTCCGGGGCCATTGCCAAGTCGTCCGGCAGCGGCCTCACCAGGAGGTTGCGGAAATACACTTTCGAGTGCGGATCGTGGCATTCGAGCGCGAAGGTGCCGCGGTCGAGCACCCCAGCAGGAGAAGCGTCCGACCGGACAGGTGGGTTGGGCTCGACGTAGTCCACGATGAACGTGTCGTTCAGCCGAACCTCGACCTGCTTGGCGCGCACCAGGACGTGCAATTGGAACCACTCGTCGTCTTTGACCAGCGCCTTGTAGATGTTGCGGAAGCCATAAAGCGAGCCCGTCCTGCAGCGCTCGCGGTAATCACCTTGGCCCGCGTAGGTACTGTTGATCTGGATCTTGAAGCCTCTCTCTGGCCAGCCATGCGGTTGGAAACGCGTGTGGAAATAAATGCCGGAGCACGCTCCCGGCCGAGTCAGCACTTCCGCCTTCAGCTCGAAGTTCTTGAAGCTCGCGTTCCACACCCGGCCCGTGTAGAACAGGTGCGCGCGCGGTCCCTCGGCCAGGATTTTGCCCTCCTCGACCCGGATGGAGTGGCGGCTCTCGCTGGGTTTCCAGCCGTCCAGCGAGCGGCCGTTGAAAAGTGGAATCCATTCGCTCTCCCCGCGAAGCGCGGCGGGCAACAAGAGCAAGGAGGCCAGGAGATCACGTCGGGACATCGGCACCATCGGAAAGTCCTTTCAGGACTCGCGGGTCGTGGAGAGCCAGTATAAACGCCTCATGGCCTTACGCCAAATGGCGCCGCACGAGGGTCCGCTGGTTACGCTCATCGTTCACGCACGCTTTCCCGCGCCTCGGCGTAATTGAGCAACCGTCCTCCGTGTTCAGCACGATACTTGTTAGCGCCGTCTTTCGTCGCAAAAGCTATGAGCACTGGAGTGCATCGGTCGTACGCAAGTTCTGCTGAGCTCTCGAGCTCCTTGCGCTCCAACGGCTTAACGTGTGCGCAGTACACTTCGTTTCCGCCTTCGACGTAGTACGATTTCTCGGCAGGAATCTCTGCTCCGGTATAGAAGTCCTTGGCGAAGGCCGCATGTACGATGCCGGGATGATGCAAGTCGTAGTGGATTCCACAACGGGGACAGCACGCCGTCTCGGATCCCTTGGCCAGCACGAGCCGGTAACCCATCCCTGCGTGGACTGGGCGTTGACATACCTGGCATATCTGGTTGGTGCGTTCTGCCGCGTGACGGAGGATCACGGTGCCGACCAGAACTGCAAGCACTAACATCGAAGTGCTAAGGATGAGCTTTCGTACCACGGGACTGCCTCCTCGTGCCTATGAGCTTGCTGGCAGCTCGGGTGCCTTAGCCACTTTCTTTACCCAGAAATGCCAGCGCCAGATTTCGTAAATAGCCGGATAGACCGCCAACTCCATGATGAACGAAGTGAAGATTCCGCCGATCATCGGGGCAGCGATCCGCCTCATCACATCGGCCCCGGCTCCGGTCGACCAAAGGATTGGGACCAAACCCATAAACATCACGCCGACGGTCATGACCTTCGGGCGTAGCCGTTTGACTGCCCCGTGGATGATCGATTCGCGTAGATCTGCCAAAGACTTCATTTTCCCCTTGGCTTCCATTTCGTGATAGGCCAAGTCAAGATACAACAACATGAAAACACCCGTTTCGGCATCTACACCCATCAATGCGATCAGGCCAACCCAGACCGCGATGCTGGTGTTGTATCCGAGTAGGTAAAGGAACCAGATCGCGCCCACGGCTGAGAACGGAACTGCAAGGAAAATAATCAGCGTCTTCGCCGCAGACCCTGTGTTGAGATAAAGGAGCAGAGCGATGATCAAGAAGGTGATAGGCAATACGATGGCCATGCGCTCCTTTACCCGCTGCATATACTCGTATTGCCCGCTCCAGACCAACGTGTATCCCGGAGGCATCGTCACCTTATCGCGGATGGTTTTCTTCGCGTCGTTAACGTAGCTCCCGATGTCGCGACCCGTTACGTCCACGTACACGTAGCCGCTTAACCGTCCGTTCTCATCCCGGATCATGGAGGGACCTGAAACCATCTTTACATCTGCCAATTGGGCCATCGGGATCTGAGCACCCATCATGGTAGGAACAACAGCGCGATTGAGCCTGTCCATGTTGGATCGGAAGTCCCGCAGGTAGCGGACGTTAACGGGGTACCGTTCACGGCCTTCCACGGTCGTGGTGATGTTTTCACCCCCCACTGCCGACATGATCACGTCCTCCACCTGACCGATGCTCAAGCCGTAGCGTGCGAGTTCCTCGCGCTTCAAACCGAAGTCAAGGAAATAACCGCCTGCGGTGCGCTCGGCAAAGACAGAAGTTGTCCCAGGCACATCCTTCAAAACCATCTCGATGGTCTCACCTAATTCCTGAACCTTGCTTAGGTCGGAACCCATGATCTTGATGCCGACGGGGGTACGCACACCGGTTGTAAGCATATCCACCCGCGCTTTGATAGGCATGGTCCAGGCGTTCGATACGCCGGGGAATTGCATGGCCTCATTGAGACCGCCAGGCCCGTAGATCAGCTCTTGAGTGGTTTTGTGTTCGGGCGTTACTCGCCTGAAGATTTTCCTTAGCCACTTGGGCGCCCAGGAGGAATACCAGCGGTGAACCTTGGGCCACTCCAACTCAGGCTTGAGAACCACCACGGTCTCCATCATGGAAAACGGGGCGGGATCAGTGGCGGTCTCCGCCCGCCCGGCTTTGCCAAACACCCGTTCGACCTCGGGAAAAGACTTGAGAACCTTGTCTTGAACCTGCAGGAGTTGCTGCGCCTCCGTAACGGAAATGCCGGGGAGAGTCGCTGGCATGTAAAGCAGCACCCCCTCGTCCAGGGGCGGCATAAACTCCGAGCCCAACCGATTGAAGATGGGAATCGTGAAAACGACTACTAATGCCGCAGAAACCACCACTGCCCACCGATGGCGCAAGGAAAATTCCACAACCGGGTGATAGAGCTTCATGAGCGGGCGACTGATCGGATGGTTTTCTTCATTGTGGATTTTCCCCACCCAGACCTTGTTCACGATCCACGCGATCCAGCGCGGGCGGAACTTGTAGGGGTCCATGCGCATGAGCAGCATCAACATCGCCGGCCCGAGGGTAATCGCCAGCACGGCGGCGAAGCCCATGGAAAAGTTCTTGGTGAAGGCCAGCGGCTTGAAGAGACGCCCTTCCTGGCCAGCCAGAGTGAAGATCGGCATGAACGCTATCGCGATGACCAGCAAGGAGAAGAAGCTCGGCCCGCCGACCTCTTTGACCGCAGAAATGAGCACATCCTTGTAACTTCCTGGCCTTCCTTCAGCTTCCCATTGTTCAAGTTTCTTGTGCGTCTGTTCGACCACCACGATACTCGCGTCCACCATGGCTCCGATGGCAATGGCGATGCCGCCCAGCGACATGATGTTCGAGGTGAGGCCCATCGCATGCATGGGTATAAAGCTGAGGATGACCGCGATGGGGATGGTAAGGATAGGAATCAGCGCGCTCGGGATGTGCCAGAGAAATATGATGATCACAAGACTGACGATCGCGAGCTCCTCGATTAATGTGCCCTTGAGTGTTTCGATGGAGCGCTCGATTAAATCCGACCGGTCGTAAGTGGTAACGACTTTGACGCCGGGAGGCAAAGAGGGCTCAATCTCCTGCAACTTGGCCTTGACGCGGTTGATGACGTTGAGCGCGTTCTCGCCATAACGCATGATGACCACGGCGCCGACGGTTTCACCCTCGCCATTAAGCTCGGCTACGCCGCGACGGATGTCGGGGCCAAGGGTTACAGTCCCCACGTTCTTGACAAGTATGGGTGCACCAGTGTCCGAGTTGTTGGCGAGTACCACGTTCTCGACGTCGGCTACGGACTTGATGTAACCCCGGCCGCGGACCATGTACTCCCGCCCCGAGAACTCAACCAGCCGCCCTCCCACATCGTTGTTGCCCTGCCGGATAGCGTCAGTGACCTTATCGAGCGGAAGCTTGTAAGCTAGCAGCGCGTTGGGATCAAGATTCACTTGATACTGGCGCACAAACCCCCCGATCGGCGCGACCTCGGCGACGCCAGGCACTCCTTGCAGGGCATAGCGCAAGTACCAGTCCTGGTATGTCTTGAGCTGGGCAAGGTTGTTTTTGCCGGTCGTATCGACCAGCGCGTACTCAAAAACCCAGCCCACCGCTGTCTCATCGCGGGCCAGTTCCACATTCACCCCTTGAGGCAAGCGGGGGAGGATATTGCTGAGATATTCGAGGGTTCTCGATCGTGCCCAGTAAATGTCGGTTCCGTCCTCAAAAATGATGTACACATAGGAGTAGCCAAAGTCCGAGAAGCCCCGGATGTCTTGAACCTTAGACACGCCCAGCAAAGAGGTAATAATGGGGTAGGTGACCTGGTCTTCCATGATGTCGGGGCTGCGGTCCCAGCGCGAATAGATGATGACCTGCGTGTCGGAAAGGTCGGGAAGGGCGTCCACCGTGACGTTCTTCATCGAATACACGCCGCCCAAGACCGCCAAGCCGATGACGAGGAGGACCGTAAACTTGTTGTGGGCGCAGAGTTCGATAATGCGATTGACCATGACTAGGCTCCAAACCAAATTAGAGTGACTCCATTGATTCGACCGTCAGGTATCCGGACTTCTTCACAAAGCTTCCCCTTACCCGGACCTCGCGGGCGGCATAAACGCGTGCGGTGAGTTGATCACTCAATTCGTAAAGCTTCTTTCCGTCATCCAGGATATATTTGGCGCCTTGCGCCACGCATGCCCTGACGCACTCTGCGCTGTCGGTCCGCGCATGACGAGGTCCGCACCGGCTGTCGGTAACCAAGCCCACAATCGTCTGGGAGCCGCCGCCCCATCTGGCAAGAGCGGCCTCTTCCAAAGAGGATCCAAACCTATGAGCCACCTCGCCAAATAGGAGTACCGCCACAAGTGTCAGGCCCAGCGTTACAAAGGCCGGCCGCGCTCCTCGCCAGATGAACCAGCGATGATCAGGCGCTTCCAATCTTGCGAGTTCCTCCCCGTTCAACCTGACCTCGCACACGCCGTGCACACCCCGGGCGACCCGATGCACTTCGATAGGGCCTTCAGGCTCGCCGACGTATCCGCGGATCGACACGCGCCCGCGGTCTGACTCGGCCGCGAGTTCCAAGTTCGCCGTCGCGGGATCGGTGGCCAACGCCGCCTCTACCCGCGATGACACTACCAAGCCTTCGAGGAGCACCTCATCGGAACTGTCGGAAGGCCCTTGCGCAGATTGTCGCACAAGAGCGGCAATCGTCTCGCACGCTTCCGGGAGGTTGATGGAATCCAGGTTGATGATGATGTCGGAAGCGGGTTCGTTGTGTTCCCGTCCATAGGCTTCGCGCAGCCACTTGTTCCTGGCCCGATCCACGCGCATCAGATGAGCAGCGGCCTCTCCCATAGCTAACTTCAGCACCCGGCTCGCCGTACGGACCCGCGATTCGAAAGAAGCACAGACCCGAACACGAATCATCGGTATCTTTTCCTGTAGCAGCAGGTGAGCCGCTTCGCCGCAGCAGACCGCGTTTCCATTCCGAACTTCTTCGGCGACGGCATTACGGAGAACCAAAAAGTGAGATCGAGTTTTGCAGAGGAAACGGTCGAACGGCGCGGGGCTGTCCTCAAGGAAGTGCGCCAGTTCTTCCTGAGACCCACCCCAACTGGCAGCCCTCTCGACAGCCATACTGGAAGTGACCAGCGTGTAGCCCGAGTGTTCGGCGAGCGACTCCGCCAGTTGCACGTCGCCGCTGAAACGATCACCAAGAATTAGAATCAGACTCATGTTACTCCTCCTTCAGGCTGTGTTCATGTTCCCCCGGCACCATCTCAGGCGGTCCACACCTCTTCAGTGACGTGATACAGAGTTGTAACTGCGACTTTCTGCGGCAATGGCTCCAGCCTGCACTTCACCTCGCCAGGATAGACTTTGGGAACGCCGCCACCTTCCGGCGTCACCCCGGAATAGCGTGCCGGTTTTGTAACTTGCGTGAAGTGCACGTAGTGGTCCTCGCCTTCGCCGCGGTGCTGAAATATGTAGCGCCCAGGCTTCTCATCCGCCCAGCATCGCCACGCCGACAACAATGAAGATGATGAACTTGTTCTTCGCGCTGAACTCGATAATGCGGTTGATCATTTCCTTGAGCCGCTCCTAGGTCTTACATCTTCATGTCGGGCATGGTTTCCTTTGGTTTCGGTTTCTGTTCTTCCATCTTCGTCCCCGGCTTACTTGCCTTCGGCGCTTCCTTCTGCCCTTCCATTTTCATTCCGGCCATCTGCCCCATCGCCGTTTTCAGACGGCTTTCAGAGTCCACGAGGAAGTTGCCTGAGGTGACGATCTTTTCGCCGGCCTTTAGCCCACTGAGGATGACCACGCTGTCGTCGATCTTCGGCCCTACTTCCACTTTGCGGGGTTCAAAATACCCGTCTCCGCGGGCCACGAACACCACTTGTTCCGTGCCGGAATCCAAGACGGCGTCTTGTGGTACGACGAGCTTGGTACCGTAATCAATTTGCAGCTGAATATCCGCATACATATCGGGTTTGAGCTTGAATTCAGAATTTGGGAAATCGAGCCGGACTTTAAGCGTCCTGGTCATGGTGTCCAGCTGAGGGTAGATATAGCTGACCTTTCCCTTGAAAGCCTCGCCAGGGTAATAGCTGAGAGACATGATGGCCTTTTGACCCAACCTCACATAGGGCACTTCATATTCATAGACTTCTGCATTGGCCCATACTGTCGAGAGGTAGGCGATCGTGTATAGATCGGTGTCGGCGGTTACGCGCACGTTCTCGAACGCCTTGCGATCCAGCACGAATCCGTTCACCGGCGAATACATGGTAAGATCCCGCTGCACCTTGCCTGTCTTGTCCAGCTCATCGATTTGGGCATCCGAGATGTCCCAAAGCTTCAGCCTTTCCCTGGCGGAATCGAGAAGCGAGTTCGCCCCCTCCGAGACTTCCGCATAGGGTGCATCACTCAGGTATTTGTGCGCACGCTTTGCGATGAGGTATTCCTGTTGAGTTGAGACGAGCTCGGGGCTGTACACGGTGAAAAGGGGTTGGCCTTTGCGAATAAGCTGGCCAGTGAAATCTACGTAGACCTTGCTGATCCAACCATCGAACTTGGTGTGGATGTGCGTAATCTTGGTTTCGTCATAAGACAGTCGACCAACGGCCCTGATTGTTCGCACCAGCGGACGCAATGCGGCCTGACCGTATTGCACACCGATGAGTTGCTGCTTTTGCGCAGTAATCTGCGTGGTACCGGAAGGCATCTCTCCCTCTGGACCACCCCCCTCCGCATAAACGGGAACCAGGTCCATCCCGCAGTCGGGGGCCTTGCCCGGCTTGTCAGACTTGAAAGCAGGGTGCATGGGATCTTGCCAGTAAAGGATCTTCTTCTCTCCTGGGGCAGCCTTGTGAGTTGTTTCTTGACCGGGCGCCGGATCAGCCGCCGCGGAAGTGGCGTTGACCCCGGTTAGACCCAGGGCCTCGCGCATCTGCCGGTGGTAAACGGAGAATGCCAACGTGAGTCCCACCGCTGTAACGAGAGCAACTCCGGTGATCTTCTCTTTAAGCATAGAAACCTCGCACCTGGGACTACTGCGTCAGTTCCCGGCCAACCAGGACTTCTAGCCGGGCCAGAGCAGTTTCGAAATTAGTTAACTCCTGGTAATATTCGATCTCGTATTCGAGGATCGTTTGGTAGTTCGAAAGCATGGAAAGGAAATCGAGCTTCCCGACCTCATAGCTGCTGATGGATGAGTCCAGCGCAAGCGACGACTGGGGAACCAGAGCGCGCCCATATAATTGCACCAGCTCCTCTGAGGCCTTCGCCGACAGGTACTGTTGCTTGACTTCAAAATTGACGGAGTTCTGGCGGTCTTCGAGACGATCCCTTGCTCCGATCATTTCTTCGGTGGCCTCAATGACGCCTTCCCGTTGCTTGGTCTTGTAAAAGATGGGCAGGTTCATACCTACAGTGAATCCCTGCATGTCCGGCAGGAGCGGTCTCTGTTGGTACATGTAGCCCACTGTGAAGTTAGGGCGGTAATCTCTGCGAGCGAGGTTAACAGCCAACTGGCTGCGTTCGATCATCCTTTGTTCCCGCTTCAGGCCCGGATCGTTGTCCCGAGCCATCTGGTAGATTTCTTCCAGGGTGTAGGGTAACTTCGACTTCTGAATCGGGGTTGGCCCACCGATGGGCGCCTCCGGGTCCCTGTTGAGGAGCGTGTTCAAGCGCACTTGCGCCGTCCGTTCTTGTTGCTTCAGAACAGTCAGGCGCTGCAAAAGGCGAGACTGCTCGACCTGAGCTCTCAGAACATCCGACTGGATTCCCATGCCGACTTTATATCGGGCGTCGGCGATCTTGGTGAGCCTGCCCAGCAAGTCCTGGTCCTTCTGAATGATCTCGATCGCTTTGTGATAGTAGGCGTATTCGTAGTAGGCTGCCTTCACTTGCGCGACAACATCGCGGCGCGCATTCTCGAGATCCCATCGCAAGGCTTCTGCTTCGCGGTCGACGATCTGCCCGCGCAACTTGAGCTTGCCCGGGAACGGTATTTCTTGCATGAGGTTCAATCCCCGATAACTGGACGGGTCCCCTTTCTGCACACTATAGGGGGTGATGTTTCCGGCCCACCCTGTAGTCAGGACCGGATCGGGCAGCGTTCGCACCTGCGGCACGCGGGCGCGTAAGGCCTGAACCTGCCGCGCCGCACTTTTGATGGCTGGGTTCCTGTCCAGAGCCTCGCGAACCAGATCCTGCAACGTGACCGCAGCCGGTTCCTGGGAACCCGCCGCAGCCACAGGGTCGGTGCTGGAAGTGGTCATGA
>JAIQEZ010000138.1 GCA_020073545.1 Terriglobia bacterium
GCTGCGCGGCTGCCATGAAAACGACTCCCCTCTTCGGCTGAGGAGGCGGTTAGGGGGTGGCGGGTCTGGAAGCAAGAGCACAGCTCAACCAACCCCTGGCCCCTCGCGCCGCGGCGGGAAGGGAATCACCCGGAGCATTCTCATACTCGGTGGCGGCGCGGCCTTGGACGCCCATCGCCCCCAACTGACAAATGCTTGACACCACCGTGCTGTTGCCGTTTGCTACCGGAATCAAAGGAGTTGTGTTAGTCTAAGGGATGTCCCTCACGGAAAGAAGCTTCGCCGTGGGACTGCGTTTATGGCCCTAATTGCGCCCTCGCTGCTTGCGGCGGATTTTGCTCGACTCGGGGAGGCACTCCGCCTGATCAAAGAGGCGGGTGCCGCCATGGTCCACGTGGATGTGATGGATGGGCATTTCGTGCCCGAAATCACCGTGGGCCAGCCGGTCATCAGAAGCCTGCGCAAGGCCACCGACCTCGTCCTGGATCTCCACCTTCTGGTTGAGCGGCCGGAACGGTACGCCCAGGAGTTCGTGGAAAGCGGCGCGGACCGAATCGCGATTCATGTGGAAGCCACCCCCAACCTTCACAAGGTTCTGGGTTTGATACGGGCCCGGGGCGCCAAAGCCGGCTTGGCGATCAATCCCTCGACGACGCTCGAATCCGTGACGGACACCCTGGAGGACATCGACTACTTGTTAATTCTCTCCGCGGATCTGGGCTTCCCGCATTCTTCGTTCATCCCCAGGACGGTCGACAAGGTTCAAAGGGCTGGCGCGTTGCGCAGCGAGCGGCGCCAGGATTTCCTGATTCAAGTCGAAGGCAGCATTGGCTTGGAGCAGGTCGCGGAACTTCAGCAGGCAGGAGCAGACATCCTGGTGACGGGTTCTGCCATCTTTCAAGAGGATGGGCCCGGGGGGCGTCTGACAGAGATGATACGTCTCGCGGCGTCGCGCCAAGTTTCCAGAGTGTGATTCTGATCGGGAGTTAGAGTTCTGTTCAAGGGATCGGAAAAGCCCACAGCCCGCAAACTTTTCGTCACCGCGATCCTGCTGGGACTCAGCGTGACCTTCCTTCCGGGGTGTGCCCTTGTTAGCCGGCACAGGCGGGCAGCCTTGGCCCGGCAATTAACTCCCGGCGATCAGCCGGACAAGATTCTTTACGAGAAAGCCTCGAACGAAATTGCCCACGGGCGGTACGACGTGGGGCGGCTGACGCTGCAGACCCTGATCAACACTTACCCGGACAGTGAGTATCTTTCTAGATCCAAGCTGGCAATCGCGGACTCCTATTACAGCGAGGGCGGGGTTGCCGCATTGACTCAGGCGGAAGCGGAGTACAAGGATTTCATCACCTTTTTCCCAACCGCCCCGGAGGCGCCGCAAGCACAGTACCGCGTGGGCATGGCCCACTTCCGATTGATGGCGAAGGCCGACCGCGACCAGACAGAAGCGCTACTGGCGGAAGCTGAACTTAAGGAATTCCTGCTGAAGTATCCCGACAATCCGGTCATGCCGCGCGTGAAGTCGCGACTGCGGCAAGCGCAGGAAGTGCTGGCCCAGGGCGATTACTGGACGGCCAATTTCTATTACACCCACGGCGCCTATCTGGCTGCCCGGTTGCGCTTCCAGGAAATTGCCGACAAGTATCCGAACTACAGCGGAGGCGACGCCGCGCTCTATTACTTAGGCCAGAGCCTGGAGCACTTGAGGAGAGGGCACGTGGCGGTGCCTTACTACGCGCGCGTGATCACCGACTTTCCCTTGAGCCCGTACGTCGCCAACGCCAAAGAACGCTTGACCGCCATGCACCAGCCTATCCCGCGGCCGACTCGCGCCATGCTGGCGCGAGCGCAAGCGGATGCCGTGCATCGCCCGCACCGCGACCTGTTGGGCAGGCTTGCCGGGGTCGTGGTCAGCGCTCCTGACACCAGCGCCACGCTCCACGGCCCGGTGCGTGTGGGCGGACCGCCAGTGGGCGAAGTCGAAGTGGCCAAGGGTCCGCCGACCGGCGGCGCCCCAGCCGGCAACGCGGCCATTGTGGTTCAGCCGATGGGTGATGCCAGCTTGAGCACCGGCAGGCCCGTGGACCCGAAAACGGACCCCAACGACGCCAAGGCCAAGGAGACGGCGCCCGATAAAAGCCCATCCGATTCCACCGCACCCTCTGAATCAGCCAAGAAAAAGAGCCGCTTCCACGTGTTGAAGAGAATCGTTAAGCCCTTCTGAGCCCGCGCCGTCGCGCCAGTGTGACGGACTTCCGAACGCGCGGAAAGACAGATTCTCTGAAGGGTGAGTCGCGCAAGCTAATCCTCCAGCCGGCACGAGTGCGCAACCTTAAGATTTCCAATCGCTTGCGCCTTGACTTCGGCGCCCCGTCGTGGTATGTGTGAGGCAATTTAGAATTTGACGCAACCCGGAGATCCCCCGTGGCGCAAATGGTTCTGGTTGCCGACGATAGTCCCACCATTCAAAAGAGGGCGCAAGGAATTCTGAAGGGTGAGGGATTTGAGGTCGAGACCGTCTCGAACGGTGTGGCGGCCATCAAGCGGATCGCTGTAATCCAGCCTGTGGTGGTCCTCGCCGACGTTTCCATGCCGGGCAGAGACGGTTACGAAGTTTGCGACTTTGTGAAGAAGTCCCCAGAATTTTCCCACGTGCCGGTGCTGCTCGTCGCCAGTGATATGGAACCTTACGACGAGGCGCGCGGCGCGCAGGTTCGGGCGGATGGAAAAATCAAGAAGCCGTTTGAGCCGCAAGAACTAATCTCCATGGTAACGAAGTTCGCCGCGCAGTCCGAGGCGGCGCCGAAACCAGGGAGTGCCCGGACCGTGCTCACCGCGCCGTTTCCGGAAGCCCCGCCGGAACCCGCTCCTGAGTTTGCACTTGCCCGGGGAGAACCTCCCGTGGAAGAACCCCCGCCGGCGCCACAACCGGTCACGCCGGATTTCTCGGCCGTCTCCGAGGGAGTTGCTTTCGCCGAGCCCACATCGGAAGAGGCTCCTGCATATTCACCCGAGCCCGTCACGGCAGAATGGCAAACGCCTCTGGCCGCGCCGCTGGAGCCAACGGTGCGATGGGATGCCGTGCCGGAAATCGCCGACGTGTTTCCCGCCCCCGAACCGGCTGCCGCTCCCCCGGCCGAAACCGCGGTACCTCTCGACCAGCCACAGACCGAACCCCCCGAGCCGGTCTTCATCGAGGAGAAGACCCTGCCGCTGCTCAAGCCTCCGAGCTTTCCGGTTGAGCCCACCACGATGATTTTCCGTGCTCCCGCGGAGATTGCCGAGCCGGTGTGGAGGGATGAGACCGTTCCTCCCCCGCCGGAGCCCGAACCCACCAGCGCTGTGGCGCCGGAGTCGCCCTCCGAGCCCGAAACGCCCGTCGCCGCGGCGGAACCGCCGGTGGAGCAGCCCGCCCCGTCGTACCTGGAAACTCCCGCGATAGCCGCCACGAGCCTGGATAACTTCTCGCTGGACGATGCCGCGGCCGGCCAAGTGCGCTTTACTTCCCATGAATCGGAAGCCGGGCAAACCGCAGCCGCCGAGCCCTCGACCGAAAGTGCACCGGCAGAGACACCGGCCGAAATTCCTGCGCCTTCCCCTGCGCTCGACTGGGCCATGATCCATTCGATCGTCCAGCAAGTGGTTGTGAGGATGTCGCCGCCCGCCTTGCCCGCGGAGGTCCTTGAGGGGATGGCCAGAAAACTCGCCGACGAAATCGCCTCCGAACTCGGCGTCGGGTCGTCTCAAACTCAACCTTAGTCCCCGTTGATCCAGCCCCCGTTCACTGCTCTGAGGAGCGCCCGGACGGCTCTGCGGAGCGGGCGGAGGTTTGACTCACTCTCCCGCAGCCGGTATATTAGCTTGACTTCAGCACACTGTCGGATTCATTCAGGAGAAGGCGGCATTGGAAACCGAAATCCCCAAGGTTTATTTGCCGGAGAGTATTGAACATCGCTGGGCGCGCCAGTGGGTGGCGCAGAACCTCTACCGCCCTGCGGACGAGGACGGGCGTCCGCGCTTCTGCCTGGTGATTCCTCCGCCGAATATCACGGGAATGCTTCACATGGGACACATGTTGGAGCACACGGAAATCGACATCCTGATGCGCTGGCATCGCATGCGCGGCGAAAACGTGCTGTGGCTGCCCGGCACGGATCACGCCGCCATCGCCACGCAGATGATCGTAGAGCGCGAGCTGGGGCGCGAAGCGCTGCCCGATCTGGAGGGGCCGCAGGCCAAGAGCGCTTGGCAGCGCGAAGGGCAACGACGGCGGCGCGAGATGGGGCTGGAGAAATTCCTGGCGCGCTGCTGGAAATGGAAAGAGGAGAATGGCGGGACCATTCGCCGGCAGATGGAACGCCTGGGCGCCTCCGTGGACTGGACACGCGACCGCTTCACCCTGGACCCGGCATACACGCGCGCCGTGCAGGAGGTTTTCATCCGGCTCTACGAGGAAGGCCTGATCTATCGCGGGCAGTACATCGTCAACTGGTGCCCGCGCTGCGGCACCGCGGTGTCAGATTTGGAAGTCGTGCACGAAGAGCGCCAGGGCCACCTCTGGTACATCCGTTATCCCTTCCAGGACGGTCAGGGCCACTTGAGCGTGGCGACCACGCGGCCGGAGACCATGTTGGGCGATACGGCGGTGGCGGTGAATCCCGCGGACGATCGTTACCGCAAGGCGCTGGGCCGCCAAATCGTTCTGCCTCTGCTCCGGCGAGTGATTCCGGTTATCGCCGACGAGTTCGTCGACCCGAAGTTCGGGACCGGCGCCGTGAAGGTGACGCCCGCGCACGATCCGAACGACTACGCCATCTCCCAGCGGCACAACCTGCCGCGCGTGGTGGTGATTGACGAGCATGCGCGCATGACCGCCGACGCCGGGGAAGCCTACCGCGGTCTGGATCGCTACGAGGCGCGCGAGGCGGTGGTGCATGACCTGCGCGCGCAAGGTCTGCTGGAGAGGATTGAAGATTATCCGCTCAGCGTCGGAACCTGCCAGCGCTGCAAGAGTGTCATCGAGCCGTTGCTCTCGACGCAGTGGTTCATGAAGATGCAACCGCTGGCGGAGCCTGCCATCCGTGTGGTGGAAGACGGGCAGGTGCGCATCAGCCCGGCTAATTACCAGAAGATTTATCTGGACTGGATGTACAAGCTCCACGATTGGTGCATTTCGCGGCAGCTCTGGTGGGGACATCGCATTCCGGCGTGGTATTGCGATGCCTGTGGCGCGGTGATCGTGGCGCGCCAGACGCCGCCACGTTGTTCGAAGTGCTCGAGCGCGCCCTTGCGCGCGGATACCGACACGCTCGATACCTGGTTCAGTTCCGGCCTGTGGCCCTTCGCCACGCTGGGCTGGCCGGACGAGAGCGAAGATCTGCGCCGCTTCTATCCCAACGACCTGATGATCATGGGCTTCGACATCCTGTTTTTCTGGGGCGCGCGCATGATCATGCTGGGTCTGAAGTTCATGAAAGATGTGCCGTTCCGAGAGCTTCATATCCACGCGCTGGTGCGTGACGCGGAGCGGCAGAAGATGTCGAAGACCAAAGGTAACGTGCTCGATCCGCTCGAGGTCACGGAAAAGTACGGGACGGACGCGGTGCGCTTCGCGCTGGCCATCAGCGCGGCGCCGGGCACGGACATCGCTTTTTCAGATGAAAAGGTCGAGTCCTATCGCGCCTTCGCCAACAAGATCTGGAACGCCGGCCGGTTTATCCTGATGAACCTGCAGAAGCTGCCGGAGGCGCTGCACTCGCAGCTCGCGCAGGCGCTGGAGCCCATCCCGGGGCTGGGCTTCGAGCCGATGGCGGCGCCGGAGCACCTGACGCTGGTGGACCACTGGATGTTCTCGCGTCTCGCCACGGTGACGAAGGAAATGGAGGAGGCGCTGGCGGATTTTCGCTTCCACGAGGCGGCGTTCGACATCTATCACTTCTTCTGGCACGAGTTCTGCGACTGGTACCTGGAATGGGTCAAGCCGGAAATCGCCCGCCCGGTCGAAGGTGAAAAGGCGCCGGCCGCCTGGATCAACCTGGCGCGTGTCTTCGAAGCGGCACTGCACCTGCTCCATCCCTTCATGCCGTTTATCACCGAGGAGCTGTGGCACCTCCTTCCCCACCGCAACGCGGGGCCGTCCATTTCCTTGACGGATTTCAAGTTGGTTAACGAACCTGGGGCCGACCCGATTTCGGAGAAGCAATTTGAAAAAGTGCAGGAACTGGTCGTCACCACGCGCAATGCCAAGGCGGAGATGGGTCTTCAGAAGCAGAAGCCCAGCCTGCAAGTGGCTTCCGAGGATCTGCGCTTGCTGGAGCTCTTCCGCACACATCAGGAAGCGATTCTGCGTTTGGCGGGTTTACAGGCGATGCACCTGGCGCGCGGCCGGCTGGCAGCGGAGATGCTTGGCGTGCGCGCGGGCACCTCGTTCGACCTGCGCGTGCTTCACGAAGAGAAAGTGGACCACGAGGCCGAACGCGCGCGCCTGCAGAAGGAAAAGCAGAAGCTCGAACAGCAGCTCGCGCAGGTCCAGGCGCAACTGAGCAACCAGGAATTCCTGGCGCGCGCGCCGCGGGAAGTGGTGCGCGGCGCCGAGCATCGGCAAAAGGAACTGACCGGCCAGTATCGCAAGGTCGTCGATTCACTCGGGAAGGCGGGTTGAGAAGTGGGCGGGTACCTGAGTCCCCTGGCTGCCGATGAACCTTCCGAGGCCCTGGATCTTTCTTCCGAGGAACTCCGCGGCCTCATCTTCCATGCTCTGGCCGAAGACCTGGGACAGGGCGACTTGACAACTCGCGTGACCATCCCCAAGGGCGTCAAGGCGCGCGGAGTTTTTCAAAGCAAGCAACGGCTGGTGGTGGCGGGACTGCCCATCGCGCAGAAGGTCTTTGAGATTCTCGACCCTTCCTTGGAATGGCAGGGCGGTGTGGAAGACGGCGCGGAAGTTGAGTCCGGTACACCCCTCGCCTCCGTCAGCGGCGCGGCGGGGTCGTTGCTGGCGGGTGAGCGCGTGGCGCTGAATTTCCTCCAACATCTGAGCGGCATTGCCACCTTTGCGGGCCGCTTGAAGGAAGAGTTGGCGGGAATGCGCGCGGAATTCCTGGACACCCGCAAGACTACACCCGGACTTCGCAATCTGCAAAAATACGCGGTGCGGGTGGGCGGCGGGCGCAACCATCGGCTGCGCCTGGACGATGGCATCCTGATCAAGGGAAATCATCTGCGGCTGGTGGGCGGGATTCGCACCGCCATCGAGCGCGCGCGCCAGCAGCGGCCGGCGGGTTATCATGTGGAGGTGGAAATCACCAGCCTCGCGGAACTGGACGACGCCATCCGCGCCGGCGCCGACGGTGTGCTGCTCGATAACATGACCCCGGAGGAGGTCCACGAGTGCGTGAATCGCGCGCGGGGACGCGTGCAGCTCGAGGTCTCCGGTGGAATCGACGCGAGTAATATTCGCGCCTATGCGGAGACCGGCGTAGATTACATTTCCGTCGGCGCCCTCACGCATTCCGCCGCCGCGGTGGATATCAACTTTCGCGTTACGCCGCTGTAGGTTTCAGGTGCCAGATTTCAGGTGTTGGGTTTTGGTGGCCAGGGATTGATTTTTCCCCAGCACCTAGCACCTAGTCCCTGGCACCTGACACCTGGTATGCCTATGGCCCCCGGGAGCACCAACCGCAAGATCGATAAGCTGATTCATCTACTGGTGAAGAACGCCACGGTGGTCGTGCCGGGTCCGAAGATCGCCTCGGAGATCGGCGTGACCCGCTCGACCGTTTGGACGTGGATCGAGAAACTGCGCTCGCTGGGCGTGGAAATCCGGGGTGTGCCGGCGGCGGGTTATCGACTGGTGAACATTCCCGACCTTCTCGCGCCCAGCCTGGTGCGGCCGGAATTGGGCGAGCCTGAGATCGGCCACAACATCCTTCACTACTTTCGAACCGAATCGACCAACGATGTGGCGCTAAAGCTCGCTGCGGAGGGGGCAGCGCACGGAACCGTGGTGGTGGCGGAGGAGCAAACCGCCGGGCGTGGCCGTCTGGGCCGCGCCTGGTACTCGGAAAAATCCAGCGGCATTTACATGTCGGTAATCTTGCGGCCGCCGCTTTCACCCGCCGCCGCTCCCGTGCTGACGTTGATGGCGGGCGTGGCGGTACATCAGGCTATAACCTCCACGACCGGACTTGCCGTGGACATCCGCTGGCCGAACGATTTGCTGGTGAACCGAAAGAAGGTCTGCGGAATCTTGACGGAGATGAACGCGGAACTCGACCGGCTGCACGCCGTGGTGCTGGGCATCGGGATCAACGTCAATCACACCCAGATGCCTGCGGAGTTGAGGGCCATCGCCAGTTCGCTCCGCCTGGAAGCGCACCGAACTGTTTCGCGCGTGCAATTGCTGGTGGCGTTGCTGCGCGAACTGGAACGCCACTACCATCTGCTCCTGAAGGACGGAAACACGGCCATCACGGAGCGCTGGGCGGCGGCTTCAACCTTCGCGCGCGGAAAGCGGGTGCGCGTGGTCAACGCCGCCGGCGAAATGCTGGCCACCACCGCCGGCCTCGACCCGAGCGGGGCACTCCGCATCCGGCGCGACGACGGCCGCGAAGAATCGCTGGTGGCCGGAGAAGTCGTGGAAGTTAAAGTAGAAACGGCTTCCGTCCAAAGGCCGCGCCCGGCGTGATAAGATTTCGGTTGGCATTTTGTGGCGACTAAGACGAACACAGCAGACGCGAATCAGGACACCCCGCGCCCCCTTGGGGGAGAGAGTGCCCGAGGGACGAGGGCGGGCGAGGGGGTCGCCATTGCTGTTGGTATGGCGCCGACCTTGGTCGGCACGAATCGCTGAACGGCGGAGACGCTCCTGCTTATGAACGTGGCAACTTCAAACACCCAACTTCTCGTCATCGATGTGGGAAACACCCATACCGTGCTGGGTGTGTTCCAAGCTGCCGCCCTGCGCGCGCAATGGCGGTTGGCCACCAGCCGCGAGCAGACCGCCGACGAATACGGGATCCTGATTCACAACCTCTTCACTTTGGAGAAGCTTCCGAGCACCGGCATTTCCGGAATCATGATCGCCAGTGTCGTGCCCCCGCTCAATTTGGTGCTCGGGGAAATGGCCAGGAAGTATTTCAAGATCGAGCCGATTTTTCTGGGCCCGGGAACGCGCACGGGCATGGCCATTCTCTACGACAATCCGCAGGAAGTGGGCGCGGACCGCATCGCCGACGCGGTCGCGGCCTATGAGAAATACGGTGGGCCCTGCATCGTGGTGGATTTCGGAACCGCCATCACCTTCGACGCGATTTCTGAAAAGGGTGAGTACCTGGGCGGAGTCATCGCGCCGGGAGTCGGCATCGCAGCGGAAGCTCTGTTCGAGCGTGCGGCCAAGTTGCCGCGCGTGGAAATCCGGGAGCCGCAACGCCTGATCGGAACGAATACGGTCGCGAGCATGCAGTCCGGACTGTTCTATGGCGCAGTGGGCCTGGTGGACGGAATCCTGGACCGGCTCTGCGCGGAAATGGGGAAGAAGACCAAGGTGATCGCCACCGGCGGCCAGGCGGCGCTGGTGGCGGCCGCGTCCAAATACAAACCGCCCGTAGACCCTTCCTTGACGCTCGACGGCCTGCGCATTATCTACGAGCGTACCCAGCTGGGAACGCGGCACAAGTAGGCGGGGCGGTGGAAAATTACTTCAACTACTTCACCGAAATCGAAGAGCAGTTTCGCAAGTGCCGCGCCGAACCCACGCTGCTTTCGCCGCTCGATTGGGCGCTCGTCGAATCGTGGAAAGAGCAGGGCTTTCCGCTGGAAGCGGTGCGGGCGGGGATCGAGCGCTCGTTCGCAAAATTCCAAACTCGCAAACGCGGCTATCGCAAGGTGAACACCCTGGCATACTGCGCGCAGGAGGTGTTCCGCGCCGTCGAGGAAGCGCGCGCTGCCGCGACGCAGGGTGGAACACGACCGCCGGCGACGCAGCAGGCAGCGCCCTTTTCGGCGGAAGAGATTGCGCGGTTTCTGGCGCGCTGTGCGCGGGCCGTCGAAAGCGCGGGCCGGCAGGCGCGGGAAGCAGGGCAGCAGGTGCTGGCGGAGGACTTGACTGCGGCGGCGGCCACGCTGCAGGCGTTCAGCGCGCGCGAACAGGCCCAGCCCTCCGGCGATCTGGAAGGGATGGAAAGGGACCTGACCGCCCTGGAGGAGAAACTTACGGCGTCGCTTCTGCGCGCCACGGCGGTCGAACTCCTGGCGCAGCTTCGCGCGGAAGTGGAACGCGGCCTCGTGCCGTATCGCCGCAAGATGGCGGCTGCGGAGGTCGAGTCGCTCGAGCGGCGCTTCCTGAAGAACCGACTGCTCGAGCACTACAAGATCCCGCGGCTGAGTCTCTTTTACTTGTAGGGCCGACGCTTGCGTCGGCCTTGGCCGGGGCAAGCCCCGGCCCTGCATGCACAAATCAGGGCAGCACCCTAGAGTGCATTTCCTTGCCTTCACCTTTTGAATTCTCACCGGTCAAACTGGTCTACGGCGGCGAGGCGCTCGGCTACCACGCGGGACGCACCGTGCTGGCGCCGCGCGTGCTTCCCGGCGAGCGCGCCGAGGTGGAGGAAATTCGCACCCGAAAAGGTGTGGTACACGCGCGGCCCTTGCGGATTCTGGAGGCGTCGCGCGAGCGCGTGGAGGCTTTGTGCCCCTACTTCGGCCGCTGCGGAGGCTGCCAGTATCAGCACCTGCCAATCGAGAGCCAGACGGCGGCGAAACGCGACATTCTGCGCGAAACTCTGCGCCGGTTGGGGAAGGTCAAATGGGAGGCGGAGATCCTCGTGCATTCCGGGCCGGCGTGGAATTATCGCAACCAGGCGCAACTGAAGGTTGGAAGGGCGCGGGAGGGCAGCTTGGCGCTGGGGTTTTTCGAGGCGGAATCGAATCGGATGATCTCGATCGACGCCTGCCCAATTCTTTCGCCGCGTCTCAACGCACTGCTGCGAGAGTTGCAAAGCGAGCCTTGGTCTGTGGCGCTGGCCGATTGTCGCGAGGTCGAGCTCCTGGCCGATGACCGCGACGAAAACGTGATGCTCACCTTGCGCGGGAGCTGGAACGCACAGCAAGCCGAAAAGCTCGCCCCGAGGTGCTTGGCGGAACTCGCGGGCGTCGTGACCCTAGCGATCGAGCAGGGTTCAGGTGTGCGGGTTTTCGGTGAGCCCTATCTCACCTACCGGGTCGGCGAGTGGGCGTACCGTGTGAGCCCCACGGCTTTCTTTCAGAGCTCACGCTTCCTGCTGCCCGAGTTTGTGGCTGCGGTCACGGGGGAGGAGTCCGGCGCCGTGGCGATCGACCTGTTTGCGGGCGTGGGATTCTTCACGCTGCCCCTCGCGGCGCGCTTTGAGCAGGTGATCGCCGTGGAATCCCACCCGCAAGCCGCGGCCGATCTCGCGGCGAACGCGCACTCTGCGCCAGGCGCGAACATTCGAGCCGTGGCCGAGATGGCGTTCGATTTCCTGCGGCGCTGCGCGCAGGCAGAACCTGATTGCGTAGTAATGGACCCGCCCCGCGCGGGCGCCGGGGTCGCGACGCTCGAGCTGCTCGTGGCGCTGCGCCCCAAACGCCTTCACTACGTTTCCTGTAACCCTCCGACGTTGGCCCGCGACCTCGGGTTCTTGCTCCAACAGGGCTACCGGCTCGATGCCCTGGAAATGTTCGATTTCTTCCCCCAGACCTTCCACATTGAATCCCTCGCTCGACTCTCGCGAATTGGCTGAAAACGTGCATGAATATGTGGGAGCCGTGGGTAGCCTAGCAATGGAGCGTCAAGGCATCCCGCTGGACGGCGCCGTGCCGATGCGGCGCGTGTAAGCGAGGCGGCCATAGGGCGGCCTGCTAGTGTCGTGTCTCAGAAGCTCGGTGAAAGGTTATCCCGACGTGGCCGAGCGCAGCACAGCCCCGTCAGGGGCGTAGGATCGTAGCCCAGGGCGCAAGCCCTGGGGCAGGAATGCCCCTACCCCCTTCCATTCCCCCTCCCCCGTTGAGTCCGTCTCAGAACTCAGGCGTAGCTGAGGTGAGGGAGAGGTGTTGGGCCTAAGCGTGACAGGGGTGCGGGTTTCCCGGCGCGCGGGGTGCGGGTTGAGGGGCCCTGCGAACGTCGGCCCGCCTTCCAAAGCTTCTTCAGGTTATAAGCGGTGCACAGCAGCGCCCACTGCGTC
>JAIQEZ010000139.1 GCA_020073545.1 Terriglobia bacterium
ACCCGGACCTCCACTTCCCCCTTCTCCGTGAACTTGATGGCATTCCCGAGTAGGTTGACCACAACCTGTCGCAGACGAGTCGGGTCCCCGACGACAACTTCAGGCACCTCTGCCGCAACATCGCAAAGCAACTCCAGTCCCTTTTCATAGGCCCCGACAGCCAGCGATGTGGTCGCCCCCTCGACGTTGTCCCGCAGCTTGAAGGGAATCGCGTCCAGCTCCAACCTCCCAGCCTCCATCTTGGAGAAGTCCAAGATGTCATTCAGGATCGTCAATAGAGAATCAGCGGACGCCTTAATCACCTTCAGGTACTCCCGCTGTTCACCCGGCACGTCCGTCGTGAGCGCAAGGTCAGCCATACCCATGATGGCGTTCATGGGCGTCCGGATCTCGTGACTCATGTGGGCCAGGAATTCGCTCTTGGCACGTGTAGCGGCCTCCGCAGCCTGCTTCGCCTTATGTATGTCCTCTAGATGGCGGAGCCGTCGCTTCTGGAGCCGCAGTTGTTGCGCCAGATGCGCAGAGGCGACCGACGTTACCAAGAAGAGCGGAACCTTGATCAGGCTTGCGGGATCGGCGAGAAAACTGCCTCCCTTGCCTAAACGGAGCCAGGCGTACAACGCTACGACGACCACGGTGATGGCAACGCTCTTGCCCAGGTCCTCCCCAACCGTGCCCATGAAGACAGCCAAGTAGTAAAGCAGCAAAGCCTCCGGATCAGCACTAGGAACAAAGTAGAGGAAAATGCTCACGACCGCTATGTCCCCGAAGAATACGACATAGCCCACGCTAGGCTTGTCAGACCAGGACGATGGCAGAACGAGGATCAACAGGTTCGAAACGAGGAAGGCAATCCCAAGGAGCCAGACCTTCGGGGATATCAGGGTGGGCTGAAAGACGAGGAAGGTTACAAGAATGATACCGAGGAGCCCCCTCAGCGCAAAGAAGAGCGAATGGCGAAAACGGGTTCGGGTCCACAGATCGGACCCCTCGTCTTCCAAGGTCGCGGCGCCTGGGTTTCCAGTGTGCATATTGAGCTTCCTTTCGAAGTCGCGAGATCCTATTTGCCGTGTGCCGGATTCTCCATTTAACCGCCGCTCAAGTCAAGATAACGGAATGTCAACATTGACTATCTCTGGGATATATTCGTGATCGGGTACACTTCTCGGCATAGGCGTTTCACAGCCAGGCAAGCGGCGTCGTACGTCGGAGTGCCCTTTCTAAGGGCGCGAGGCGACAAGGCACAACCGATCTGCCCAATCGGAGGCTAATCAAGCAAGTTTCAGGGATGTGCTTTGGGCGCGATGCCCGACTGCTCGAGGGCGAGTTCAACGGTGATTGCACTAGCGCCGATGCTTGTGGGAACAGCCGTTCTTGGCGGCGGTCCTCCAAGTCAGGAATTTCGTGCCGGGCTTGTCTCGCCGCAAAGCACGAACTTTCACTCGAGGTTCAGCAGAGAATCATGGGGAGGGTGGCCGTTCTAAAAGGTCAACGAATCGTGGCGCGCCCCTTCGGCGGCAGCGCCTTCGTTGGCTACTGCAGTCTGATGTAGGCTGCAGCGGCGCGTAAGCGCACAGCACCCTTATTGTCGTCCAGCAGGGGGACAAGCTTCTGGCGGAATACCGGGAAAGGATGCGTAGCTACCACGTGAGCTGCCGCGGCACGCACCGACCATTCCTTGTCCGACAACGCTGACCCCACCGTATCGTCCAATGCCGGATCTTGCGACTGGGCGATGAGCAGCAGAGCGGCAGCCCGGGCGGAAGCATCAGGATTCGAAAGAATCCCTTGTGCCGAAGATATTCCCATCCCGAGGCCTGGCACGGGGGCGAAACCTGCTGCCCCGATAGCGGCGAACATGAAAAGCTTGGTGGGCGTGTGCAACATGCGCAAGGCGCTGCGTTTCTCCGTGCTGAGATAGCTTGAAGATCCCTTGGACGTACCGGCAACGACCGCGAGAAACAACTGCTCTCCATCCGGGTCGTGGAGCTCGTAAAGCTCTTTGGCTGCCGCGAAGACGACTTCGGGAACGTGATCGTTGAGAGTCTTCTTCAGCAAGGGGATAGTCCGCTTGTCCTTAAAGTCCCCCAAGGTGGCGACCACCGCAATGCGCACGGTAACGTCGTGGTCGTCGAGCATCGATTCGAGGTATTGAAGAATCTTATCGTTCAGCGGGACTAGCCGAAGTTCGTCACTTGATTGTCGCGGAAGGCATTTTTGAGGTGGGAGCGGAGTGGATCTGATCTGTTTTCATCGCCGGTCTTTCTGGAGCTCGATGTAGTGAAAACCTACCCTCTTGTTTTGTCGGCTTAAATCCTGCCAAGATGCGCAGGGATGTTCCTGCGCGAATATCACGTCCACAAAGACGGCAAGGCGCACGCCTACTGGTCGTTGGTAGAGACGGTGCGCACGACGGACGGGCCGCGGCAGCGGACCTTGTGTTATCTGGGTGAGTTGAATCACTCGCAGCAAGCGCGCTGGCAGAAGACGATCGAGGTTTTCAACGAGCAGGGAGAAAGCTGCCAGCTCAAGTTGTTTCCCGCCGACGCGCCGGTGGCGGACGACGACCCCCAGGTAGCGCGGGTTCTGGTGAAGAAAGTGCGGCTGGAGCGCATGCGGGAGTTGGGGCCGTGCTGGCTGGGGCGGGAGTTATGGCGACGGTTGGAGTTGGACCGGTTCTGGGCCGAGCGGGTGGATGGGGAGGCGAGCGAGGTTGCCTGGTCGCGGATTGCCGCCGTGCTGGCGATTAACCGCCTGTGCGCGCCGGGCAGCGAGTTGGCTGTAGAGCAGCGTTGGTTTTCTACCACGGCTTTGGACGATCTGCTCTCGATCCCGGAAACGAAGCTGAACGACACGCGGTTATATCGCTGTCTGGATCGCTTGCTGCCGTATAAGAAAGAGCTCGAACAACATCTCCGGCGCAAGTATGGCGAGCTTTTCCAAGCGGAGTTTGACGTCCTGCTCTACGACCTGACCAGCACCTACATCGAGGGTGAGGGCGAGAAGAATCCGCAGATGCGGCGGGGCTACTCGCGCGATCATCGGCCGGATTGCAAGCAAGTGGTGCTGGGGCTGATCGTCAATGCGGACGGCTTCCCGCTCAGCTACGAAGTCTTCGATGGCAACTGCACGGATGTGACGACGCTGGAAGAGGCTCTGGAGACGGTGGAAAAGAAGTACGGACGGGCGAGGCGGGTATGGGTTTTTGATCGCGGCGTCGTGAGCGAAGAGAACCTGCAGAAGCTGCGGGAGCATCAGGGGCAGTACCTGGTGGGGACGCCAAGGTCGAAGCTGAAGGAGTTCGAAGCGCACTTGCAGGGAGGAAGCTGGGAACAGGTTCGACCCGAGGTAGAAGTGAAGCTGGTGAGCGCGGGCGAGGGTGCCGAGACCTACGTGCTGTGCCGGACGCAGGGGCGAAAGGAGAAAGAACAGGCCATCCACAGCCAATTTTCAGCACGCCTGGAGAAGGCCTTCCGTTCGCTGGAGAAACGCGTTGCCAGCAGCAAGCTGAAGAGTCGCGACAAAGTGTTGTTGAGACTGGGGCGGGTGGAAGCGCTACATCCGCAGGTGGCCGATCTGTACGAGTGGGAACTCGTCGACAAGCAAGGCCGCTTAGAATTTCGCTGGCGGCTGCAGGAAGCCAAGCACGCCTGGCAGCAACTCCGGGAAGGGGCCTATCTGCTGCGCACCAATCTGTCGGCGGAGAATCCTGGGGAACTGTGGAAACAGTACATGCAGTTGACCGAGGTGGAAGCGGCCTTTCGAGCCCTGAAAAGTGAATTGGGGATTCGGCCGCTCTACCATCAGCTCGCACACCGCGTGCAGGCGCACATCCTGGTGGCCTTCCTGGGTTATGCGCTTTGGGTCACCCTGAAACACTGGCTTCGATGCGCGGGAACAGCCCTGTCCCCGGCGAAGGTGTTGGCGTTGTTGAAAACCCTCCACAGCGCGGACATCGTTCTGCCCACCACCGACGGTCGCGAGATCCGTTTACGGCGCATCACCGAGCCCAGTGAGGAACAGAACAAACTGCTTCACCAGCTTGGCCTCAAGCTACCACACGACCGCGAATGCAACTTTGAGCGCATTCAAAATGTAGTGAAAACTTAGGACCAGACCGGATTGATTCCAAAATCTTTAACCCCTTTTGACCTCGTTTTGTGACGAACTTCGGCTAGACTGAGGGCCTCTGCGGCGTCTTTGCGGACGTCCGGATTTCTATCCTGCGCTGCGTCGTCCAGCAGCTTCCAGCATTTTTGCTGGATATCAGGAGGTTGAGTCTGCCCGAGTGCCAGCGTCATGCTCAGCACCATCACTGCCCAAATCCCCATGGTGATGAACTCCTTTCAACGAGTACCCACTGATGGGACCGCTCACGTGTCTGGTTAGAATTGCTCATCCTGGTTATGGGTGCGGGGCGCCTCCACCCCCGAAGGGGCAGTCTAGCCCACCCCGGGACAACGCCGAGGGCATTAGACCAGGATGTCCATTTTCAAAGCGCCGGTCGTTCGAAAGTCTGACAGGTCGGGACTTGAGCTGTCTGTTCAGAAAGGAACACTCCAGTAACTCTATTTTTGGCACGTTTCGGCTCAGCCTTCCGCCCCGGAGACCCCAATGGCTCTCTGAAACTGTCCGGACTGGGCCTGGCCTCATTCATCAATGCTGGAACTGCCTCTGCTGCGGGCGATTCCTCAGACGCGGCGGCTGTTTGGGGCCATGGTGCGGCGGATCGAAGTGCCGCCGCTGCCTGCGGCGTGGCAGAAGCTCTGGAGGCAAACAAATCGGTCAGAAAAGAGGCAAGCGCCGGAGACTTGTCTGGAAGATCGGTTGCACGAGCGGCAGATTCGGTTTCTGAGGTGATTTCCCGCCCAAGTGAGCAATATTGAACAGATACGGTGCCGAGAATTTGCTTACACTCGCGACATTGGGGGCTCAAACTGGGGACTCTGGGTAAACTGTCAGCCACCCGGGAGTCCAAAATGAAAATTCTGCTCCAAACCCGGCTATGGGGGGAAGGGGTGTCCTTATTCTCGTTTATCCGGTGTTGTCCGCAATGCCAGTGCGAGGAAGTTTGCCGAGCGAGGCATCGAGGAATCATCGAAAGATTTTTCCTTCCTTCCTCTCATGCTTTTGCGCCCTTTTCGTTGGGAGGATCGTAGCTACCGATCCCACCCCTGTACTGGTTGCTACTGGCGATCATATTGGTATGTTATGTGGTCCTGACCCAGTTGAAAAAAACCTGGTCTTACCGCGGCTTTGGCGAATGAGGGCGGTGGCGAGGAGCAGGCATTCATTGACCAAGAAATCACAACCGGTTATTCCAGGAAGGTGACATGATGACGAATACCGACGACAGACAACACCGCTCCATCCTGCAGAGAATTGCCCATCGGGTGATGCTGGAAAGAGGACTTGTTCCGGATTTCCCGATCCAGGCACTTGCCGAGCTCGACGCAGTCCACGGGCCGGCAACACGAACTGAAGAATCGACGCGCGATCTCCGGAACCTTCTCTGGTGCTCCATCGACAACGATGATTCGCGCGATCTGGATCAGCTTACCGTTGCCGAAGCCCTGCCCACAGGAGCCGTAAAGATCCTTGTCGCCATTGCCGATGTGGACGCTGTCGTCAAGAAGCAGTCGGCACTTGACGACCATGCGCGGCAAAACACCACCTCGGTCTACACCGTTGCCGAGACATTTCCGATGCTACCCGAGAAACTCTCCACCGATCTTACCTCGCTCAACCATGAATCAGACCGCCTTGCCGTCATCATTGAAATGGTTCTCGCCGCGGATGGATCGCTTCAGGGTTCGGAGCTCTATGGAGCCACGGTACGCAATCGTGCCAAGCTTGCTTACAACAGCGTAGCCGGCTGGCTGGAGGGTAACGGGCCGATGCCGCAAGGGATCAGCACTGTCGTCGGTCTCGACGAGAACCTCCGACTCCAGGACCGCGTGGCTCAAAAACTAAAAACCGTGCGGCATGCGCACGGTGCGCTTGATCTCGAAACCATCGAAGCGCGCCCGGTATTTGTCGGAGATGAACTCAAGGACCTGGAAATCGACCAACAGAACAGGGCCAAAGATCTTATTGCGGACTTCATGATCGCTGCCAACGGCGTGGCTGCACGATACCTCGCGTCCAAGAGGTTTCCGTCGCTGCGGCGCGTTGTCCGCACACCCAAACGCTGGGACCGGATCGTCGAGCTTGCCGCCGCCCGGGGCTCAACGCTGCCCAATGAGCCCGACTCAAAGGCCCTGGAGGAATTCCTGGCATCGGCTAAAGCAGTGGATCCTCTCCGCTTTCCCGATCTTTCTCTCAGCGTCATCAAGTTGTTGGGTGCCGGTGAATACGTCGTCCAACTTCCGGGAGCCAGCGCAGCCGGGCACTTCGGCCTTGCGGTCAAGGACTATGCTCACTCCACCGCCCCGAACCGCCGATACCCCGATTTGACCACGCAACGGTTGCTGAAAGCAGCAATGGCGGGAGGTTCTTTGCCCTATGATAAGGATGAACTGGAGGCGCTCGCGAAGCATTGCACCGAAGAGGAGGACGCAGCGAAGAAGGTCGAACGACAGGTCGGAAAATCCGCAGCCGCAATGCTGCTGGAATCAAGGATCGGGGAGCAGTTCGATGCCTTCGTCACCGGCGCATCTGACAAAGGGACCTGGGTCCGCATTTTGCATCCGCCCATTGAAGGAAGACTGGAGAGCGGTTTTGAAGGTGTGGACGTCGGCCACAGGCTCCGCGTGCAGTTGATCCGCACGGATGTGGAGCGCGGATATATCGACTTTAGGAGGGTGGGGTAAGGCGAGGCGATTTCACACAAGGAGAACCAAGGCCACAAACACCACACATTGAGCGCCATTTTACGGCCAGCGAGACGGTGCGGGATATCGTGATTTAGATCTCTATTTCGCTTGTGTGGAGGCGATTGCCGTTCATATATCTCCGCCGCAACTCTATAGGTTTGCGGATAGCCGTTCTTCAGGAGCTGGGAGATTGTTGTGCTATCTTTCGATGCATTTGCGACCTTCGTTCAATCCCCAGGACCGGGTAAAACCAGCTTGACGTCGGTTTTGCGTCATTTGGGCATATTCGGGCTTTTCCTCCTCGCGATTCTGGATAGTTCGCCAATACCAACGTTTGGCGGCCCGGACATTCTGACCGTTATCCTCGCTGGTCGTCGTGGTGAACCTTGGTATTACTACGCCGCAGCCGCCACGCTCGGGTCGGTGATTGGTGCATACCTAACCTTTCGGATCGCGCGGGGTGCAGGTTCGGCCTATTTGGAAAGTAAGTTTGGAGCGCGCCGGGTTGCCGTCATTCTGAAGTACTTCGAAAGATGGGGTACGGGGGCTCTGGTCCTTTCATCACTTATTCCCTTCCCTTTCCCTACCAGTGCGTTTTTTGCGGCAGCAGGAGTGCTAAATTACCCGTTGCGAAAGTTCATTATCGTGGTCGGGGCCGCCCGAGCCGGACGCTATTTCGCCCTTGCCGCCTTTGCCTCGTACTACGGACGCCACTTCATCCGAATCATCAGACATCCCGGACAGTACGCAGGCTGGTTGTTGCTAATCGCCTGTCTTGTATTCCTTGCCGTCGCCGCTGCGCTATTTGTCCAACGGCGGCAACGCGCAGCGCCTGGATGACTGGGCTCCTCGGCAACCACGTGGTGGGGCGCAGCCCATCTTATTGTTGATTGCCAATTGAAGGAATTTTGGACTTTCGATTTCAGCCTGGATTTTCAATTTGAACTCTAAGTTTGAATCTTCGGATCGTCGGCGTCATCAATATTCATGCGGGTGTGAACGTGATGAAGACGCTCCGGAGGTCAATACCCAATGGGTGAGATACAAAATCAGCCCTTTCAGCCCTCCTTCAACGCCTCTCTCAAGGTCGATTTCCAAGGTTCCCGCCTCACCTCGGACGGCGGCCTGATTCTGGTGCGTGAGTTGGACGAGCGACTCGGGTTCGGAGAACTCATCGAACAGCACCTGACGGACTCCCGCCGTGGGAAGAATACCCAGTTCCCCTTCGCGAACCTGCTGCGGCAGTCTGTCTATAGCCGCCGGGCGATTGCATTCAGGGGTGGTCAGGCGTACATTGGCGGTCGGGCCGGGGTCCATAATGGAGATTCCGGCTCCTATCCCTCCGGCGACTTGATTTGGGTGCAGGGCGCGCTCATACTCTACGCGTGAATAGTTCCCGCCTTCTGAAGATTCTTTAGATTCTTTTGCTGACCGCCTTGTTGGCAGGTACTTGTGCCTTCGAAACCGGCGGGCAGGAACCTGCCCAGTCCGCAATATCGGGCGCAACCACACCCTTCACGCTGAAAGTGGAACGAAACGAAGTTCCGGTGCGCGTGGTTGTCCGCGACGCGCAAGGGAAGCCGGTGCGGAATCTCACCAAGGACGACTTTCGCATCCTCGACGACGGCGAGCCGCAGGTGACCACGCAGTTTTCCGCCGAGGGCGCGGCGGCGGCTCCCATTCCTGGCGCGGCGAAGGCCGGAGCGGAGACCAAGCCGTCAGCAGGCCCGAAGATTGCGGACCGCTTTGTGGCGTTTTATTTCGACGACCTGGTCATGAAGTTCGATGAGATCGCCCGCTCCCGTGATGCGGCGACGAAGTATCTTCAAACCTCCTTGCAGCCGGCCGACCGTGTGGCGATCTATACTTCCTCGGGCCAGCACAACCTGGATTTCACTGCCGACCGCGACAAACTCCAGGAAGCACTTTCGCGTCTTCATCCCATTGGTGTTTTCGCCAATGCGGGCGGGGAATGCCCCGACCTGTCAGACTATGAAGCCTATATGATTGACGAGCGCAAAGATTCAGACGCGCTGGCCGTCGCGACATTGAAGGTGATCAATTGCCAATGCGGCGGCGACTCCCAGAGGTGCAAGGATCCCTCCCAGATGGCGCAGTTTGCGGCGCGGCGGCGCTGGGCGCAAGCCCAAACCCAAGGGGTTTTCTCGCTGCTCGGGCTGGAAAAATCGGTACGGCGGCTTTCCATCCTTCCCGGCCAGCGAGCGGTGGTTTTCGTCTCTCGCGGTTTTATTTCCGGGGCACAGCTCCAGATGATTTCCGAGATCATTGATCGCGCTGTTCGCGCCGGGGTGGTAGTGAATGGTTTGGACGCGCGCGGACTGTACGCTATGGTCCCAGGCGGCGATGCCAGCGAGTCGGGACCTGACATTCCTCCTGGATTGCGGCCGCTCATGGTGCGAATGCAATTGGCAGAAGCTCGGGACGATACCGACGTGCTGAACGTTGCTGCCTTTTCAGCATCGTTCGAGCGCCTGTGGATAGACAGGCGCTACCAGAGTCCCGTTTTGGGGGTCGCATGCACTGAGCCACAAGGGATTAGCGACGGGAGTGCACACACTCCGCCTTGTGGATACTCTCGTCGAACCAGTACCCGCATCGACAGGCCTTTTTCAGCAGCGCAGCGGGATGACCTGAAGCGCGGCATAAATTCGCGCAAGCAGTTGCGCGTAGGGGTAGCCTCCTGCCAGCGACACCCTCACCTTGCGCACCCTGATCCGGATCAGCGCTCCGATCTTCAGGAGCTTGAGCCGAATCGTCGAAGCCTGCGCCTGGGCCAGCTCCGCGCCTTTCAAGCCTAATCGCCGCAGCGCCTCGACCAGCAGATAGGCTTCGGAAGAGAAGTAAATTCGGAAACACTGGTTGCCAAACAAGTTTCAAGCCGGAGAAACCGAAAAGCGAAGGGCCAATCGCCAAATTGCAGCAGAATGTCGATACGTTAAGGACGGACTCGAATTACTTAAGAGGCGAAGTTAGGAGGCTTCGACACAGGGCATCTCAATCGATTTCCTTTCTTCCCCGCCCTGGAAACCAGCTCCACATCTTGGATCAACCTCCAGAAAACGCTGTAGAGCGCGTGGCGGCGAAGCAAGGGTAGAGGCGCCTCGGTTTCCGAGGCCGATTCCGGCCCGCTCGTTAAAGGCAGCGCCTGCGCCTTATAGAGCAATCGGTTTGATTCAGCTTCAGATACCTGCAGGACGGCTTTGATTTTGTAGAACTCCGGCTCGCCTAGCGGCTGCGCACCGCCGCGGACGTGCCCAGAAAGCCGTCGGCGAGTGCCGCAGCCAGAGGCGCTCGAAGAAAAGTCCTAAAGAAGTCCCGGCGCGAAGCTCTCATGTCATTGCCCAAGCTGCCAGTCAAAGCGTCAACCGCCCGCGTCCAGATCTACTCAACGGGCCTCCTTCGCCGTGTGCGGCGGCACAGGCTCGAGGTCGTGAATGAGCATCTCAAAAGTACGGCGCAGGGAGTCCAGGCGCCGCTGGTAAAGATTCGTCCCGACCATCACGGGATCGGCAGAAACTTCCAGGGGGAGAGCCTCTGCCGTGTAGATGATTCTTGACGTGGAACGGACGTGCACGCGAAGCACCGCCTTGAGGTGGTCACGGAACTCGCGCGGGGAAATGCCGACGCCCGGAGCCTCCCCGGCCCTCAATTCGATGGCGTTCAGGAAGGGGAATTCAATCCTAATCGTCGCGTCCGGCTCGGGTCTGACGCAATCTTCAATCCTCTTCCATCGCAGTTTCTTCAGAATGCCCTTCGGCTTGTCTTCTTCCTTCAAAAACCCTTTTACGACGTAAACTTCATCATCCGGCAAACTCGTCGTGTCCACGCAGTAGCTCTCGACCCGCGCCAACGTCGGGCGGTCGAGAACCTTTCCCTTATCCGCTCCACCCTTGGTAGGAGGTGGCGAGACCCCAACAAGCAGGAGTAAGAGCCAAGCTCGCCGAATCATGGCGTGAACTCCTGGCCGGGCTTCCGTGTCATTTCAAATGCCGACCCAGATACATCTCAGCCGGAATTTCCGATTTGCGCTTATCCTTCGCCTAAAAGCATACGCCGCTCCCCTTCTTGGGTCCAGTTCAGATCGCCATAGTTGCTTTCAGGTGGCATCGCGGCTCGTTTCGGTCCTTCCGCCGACTTCCGTGGTTTGTTTCCTGCCTCCAGCCTGCCTCGCCCCTGACACTTATCCGCCCTGACCACTTCTGAACAGCTAGATTCCCCCCTCTCCTGGTTCCCTAGCCATCCGGCAGGGGCAGCGCCGCAATCATCCCCAACATGCTTGCGAACGGCCTCCGACTCAGGTGTCCCTCGGCCAGCAAAAGCCAATAGTAGTGCGCGTGTTTCACCAGCCGTCCGCCCGTCTTCACCAACCGCTGCGGCAAGCTGGTGAGCGAGCAGTTGCCAATCCGCTGCGGCAACACCAGTCGCCACCACAGGTTCCCCAAATTGTGGGCGATCACGCTCAGCCACAGCCGCACTTCGTTCGACCGGAACCGATGGCAACTCAGCCGCGTCATCTTCACCGCTCACTTGCCTTCTTTGATCCACTGTTCGGCAGTGCCCCTCTTGTCGTAGAACCGCACCACCGCCCGACTCGGCAGGGTCAGGTTCGTCACAATGAACCCCACTCGCGGGAATAACTCCCCCGGATGATCTTCTACCTTCGCCACCACTCTTCGGGCCGTCTTCCAACTGGCCGCTTGAAACAAAAAGCCCTTGTACTCGACCAAGGGCTTGATACTGGGTCTGCCCACCGGACGTGGCAACAGGCCCGCGACATCCCGTTCCAGGTTCTCGTTGGCCGGAATGCGGATGGCGTACTTCACGCCGCGCTCCTCAAGCGCCTCGTAAATCTCCGGCTTGGCGAAGGCCGCGTCGGCCCGGACGGCGTAGGCGTTCTTTCGTATCCCATTTCTCCAGGCTCGCGGGAGGCAGGGATTCTCCCTCGCGATACGCAGTTCAGTGGTGCTGGGATCTCCGGCGTCTCCTTCGGCGAACCCAGGGGATGCAAGAGGCCAGGAGGAGGGAGTGTCGTCGAGCTGGTTTCAACCGGCGCGAAGGCACACAAGGAGGTGGTGAGATGCTCGCAACTGCTTTGATCGTCGTCGTGATTTTGATGCTGTTCGGTGCGCTGCCCAGATGGGGTCACAG
>JAIQEZ010000140.1 GCA_020073545.1 Terriglobia bacterium
ACGCTATCGGCCGCATGCGCCGCCACCTCCCCCGCAAAACCGATTTGGCCACCCTACCCCCTCAGGAACTCGACGCCTGCGTCCAACGCTACAACAACACTCCTCGCAAGTGCCTGCGCTTCTTGACCCCCAATGAGGCCTTCGCTTATGCTTGCCCCAGTGTTGCACTTCAAACGTGAATCCACCTTCCCGCTTTCGCGGGAATGACACAGCGGGTGTTACCCATTACTACTTCCAGTCATTCCTCACTACCTGCCCGCCTTTCATCACAAACTTCACGCGCTCCAGTTCCGTGATGTCGCTGGCAGGATCGCCCGCCACCGCGATCAGGTCCGCGAACTTGCCTGGCTCGACGGAGCCGACGCGGTCCTGCCATCCCAACAGTTCCGCGGCCATGGAGGTCGCAGCGCGCATCGCTTCCACGGGCTTCATCCCGAAGCGGACCATGTAAGCGAATTCCTTCGCCTGGGTTCCGTGCGGGAAGGGGCCCACGTCGGTGCCGAAGGCAATGGTGACGCCAGCCGTCACGGCCCGGCGGAAACTCACCTCATGAATGCGTGCCCGGCTGGTCTTCCCACCCGTCGCTTTCAGGTCGTCCGAGGGATCGAATTCATACACGTAGAGCGTCGGGACGTAGTAGATATGTTTCTGAGTGAGCTTTTGGATTGACGCCTCGTCCAGATCCAGCCCGTGCTCGATCGAATCCACACCCGCGTCGAGGCAATTGTGCAGCCCCACGCCGCCATAGGCGTGGCAGGCCACTTTCACGCCCTCGCGATGCGCCTCGTCCACGATGGCCTGAATCTCCTCCAGCGTGAAGGTGGGGATACTGACCAGCTTCCCGTCAGCCGTGAAGTGATGGTGATGCGTCGAGTAGATTTTGATGACGTCCGCACCGTTGCTGATCTGCTCGCGCACGGCCTGGCGAGCCGCCCAAGGCGAGTCCACTTTCTGGACGCCCGAAGGCACGTTAACTTCCGGCGAATAACTTTCCAGCGGATAACCGCCCGTCGTGGAAAGGGCGCGCGTCGCGACCTGCAGGCGCGGGCCGGGGATCAACCCGCGGTTGATGGCATTGCGCACGTCCGCGTCGCTGTACATCGCGCCTTCGGTCTCGAGGTCGCGCAGGGAGGTGAATCCGGCCTCCAAATCTTTTCGCGCATTCACCACCGCTTCGATCGTGCGGTACTGCCACGATTCCTTCAGGAGCTGCTCATCGTATCGGTCCTCCGATTCCCCCGTGAGAAACAAGTGCGTGTGGGTGTCGATCAATCCGGGCAGCAGGGTGGCATTGCCCAGGTCGATCACTTGCGCGCCAGCAGGGATCTTCACCCGATCCGCCGTTCCGGCCGCCGTGATGCGCTCGCCGTGCACGACCACGACCGCATGGGCAACGAATGCGCCTTGCTGGGAGTCAAACAGCCGCCCGGCGCGAATGACCACCCACTGGTCAGACTGGGCGGAAAGTGAAAGCGCCAGCGCGAGTCCACCCAGCGCGGCGCTGACTGCGTGTTTCCATCTCATCCGAGCATCCTCCGTTCTGCCGTAGGGTCGTTCCGCATCAGCCAGGGACCCAGCCAGACGAGCGCGACGGCGTCAATCAGCCAATGCGCGAGCATGGAAGGGTACAGGCTCCCGAGCTGCACCACGGGATACGCGAGCAGCGCTCCCAACAGCCCGGCGCGTATCATGCCACTCCACCCCTGGTAGGAATGCGCCAGCCCAAAGGCCACCGAGCACAGGACCCAGGCCCATGCCATCGAGTGGAACCAGTGATTCAGTTGCGTCAGCAGATAGCCGCGGAAAAGAAATTCCTCGCAGAACGCCGCCGTGGGCGCAAGGATCAGGACTGACCAGAGCTTCTCCCGGGGTGTTTCCGGAATCAGCAGGTGGACCAATTCGGATTCCCGCGGCAGCAACCCACGACGTTCGAGGAAGATGACCATACCCAGCGCCAGAAGTGAGGCCAGGGCGATGCTGGCGGCCCATTGCACGGTCGCTGTCAGGGGAACCGCTGTGAAGCCTTTCACAAAGACATCCCGTGCAACCAGCCACACCACTCCCAATCCCAACAGGGTCAGTAACCATTGTGAGAAGATCGCGGAGATATAAAGCACCAAGCGGGGCACTTCTCGGATTTCGCGGCTTCGGGCGGTGGAGTAGGAGAGCGCCGGCACAACCACCACCAGCAACGCGGTAAAGAGAGCTGTTGTGACTGTGGCGAACATGCCCGAGCCCTCAGGCCGACGTCCGTGTGTGGGGTACTATTCCTTTTTCTCTAAAGTGACCCGTAGGGTGCGGATGCCGGAGCCGGGTGTCAAAGCCAAGGTCTCCGAGTGTGTCTTGTAAGCAGATAGTTGGTACTCAAATATGTGCTTCCCGGGCAGGATTTTCAGGATCGAAGGCGTGTTGCCATGGAACTCGCCGTCGATCAGGATGTCGGCGCCGAGCGGATCAGAGAAACACTCCACGGTGACGTACTCCCCGGCTTGCGCCCCCGCGGCGGGTGGCGCGGGCGCCACGGGCGATACGGACTGCGCCACGGGCGCCGCCGGGGACACGGCGGGTGGGGCAGCGGCTGCCGGCACCGCCGCAGGCGTCACAACCCGGTGAGCAGGTTGGGCAGGCGCCGCCGGAGCAACGGTAACAGGGGGGGGTGGCGCAACCGGAGCGGCCGGTGCTCCGGCCACCTCCACGGTCACGTCCTGATCCAAGTAAGCGGCGAACTCGCTTCCTTTCGCGACCCCCAAGTCCGAGCCCACGTGGCTCTCGACCTTGATCTCGTTCTTCCCAACGCTGGTCGTTTTCTGAGGACTGCAACGAAGCTTCACATCCTTCAGGCTGGGAAGCCGCAATCCCTCGATATCAAACCGCAGGGCTCTGCCCTTCTTGGCAAGCTGCACGGCGCCCCAGGCCACCGATCCTTCCGGAACCACCACGGCGCCGTGATGGGTGACGGGCTGCGCGACTTCAAAATCCACCCGACTCCCCTCCGTCGCCTGGGCGCTCAGCAGATCCGCCTTCAGCCGCACGCGAACCGGCGTGCCGTCAGCAAGACGCACCGATTCCGCTTGCACGAGACCGCCCCCGCCCACCAAAACCAGTGCTAATGCCACCACCACGTGCCTGACTTTCATGGCCTACCCTCCACACCTGGAAACTGTCCCCACTGGCCCTTTCGGCCATGGCAACCCAGACGCTTGTGCTTATTCCTTGGCGAGCGTAGCCCGCACCGAGGGATGTGATTCCGGGTCGACGACCATGGTCCGAGTCCAGGAATGATATCCTGCCATTCGAATTTCAATGGCATGGTGCCCCGGAGTTACTCGCAAGGTCGAAGGTGTGTTCCCCACGAAGGCGCCGTCGATAAGGATGTCCGCTCCCTCGGGCGTACTGCTGAATTCCACGGACGCCGGCTCTGGCGCCAGTCCCACACCCGGAGTTGGGAGAGCCGTCACCGGCGTGGTCGGCTGAGTTGCGGGAGCGGCTGCCGTGGGAACCGCCGGTGGCGCGGCAATCGTATCGGCAGCGTTGATGACGAATGATCCCTCGGTGTAGGCTTTGTACTCCTTGCCTTTCTCCGCTCCGATCAGACGTGAGGGATATCCCGGAATCGGCGATTTCTCCGCGACTTGGTTTTCGTTGGGTTTCGGCTTCCTGGACTTGGTCGGCTCGATGCGCAACGGAAGCTCCTGATTATCGACGGCGCGAACTGCCGAGAACTGAAAAATCACTTCTGCATCTTTGGCCTTGGGCTTGCCCGCGCCCTTCACCTCGAGGACTCTGCCGCGCGCCACGGCCCCTTTCGCGATTACCACATGCCCGCTTACGAGGATATCTTCCATCACCTCAAAATCAATCCCATCACCCTTTTGGACATTTTCCGTGGTGAGAATGCTGCGCAACCTTAGCCGCACGAGCTGGCCGTCTCGCACCGGCACCTTCGCGGCGAACCCCGGAATAGCCAGGGAGAAGAGAAAGACCAGCACCGCGAACTGCCCTAGTAACGCCGAAACACGACCAAGATTCTGAAATCGGACCTCATGCAAATAGGAAGGCCTGTACATTGCAACCTCCGACCTGGACTGGGACATCCCTGGGGAGCTGGACGAGCTGCATTCATGGCGAAAGCTTCTGAAGCACGATGAATGCGCTTAGTGTCTCATTGCGGTGCGGCAGGCGTCAAGAACACAGCCAACGATTTCCCAGGCGGAAGTTGCGGGATTTTCCTGGCCGGGAAGCCCTGGAAATCATCCCTTACGTAACCTCAGGGACCCCCGTGGCGCGTCCTCGGTGGCATACCCCTGCAATTTCACCGCAAGAGGTACGCGCCCAGAACCGCTCGACAACGGTCCCGGTAAGTCTCGATCCGTACACCCTCCGGTCCCATCAACCATTGCAGGCAATAGCCGTCCACCAGAGCACGGATCGTCGCAGCAGCGTCCTGGGGGTTGACTCGCCGGAACTGCCGCTCCCGAACTCCCAATTCAACGATCTCCGCATTGCGACGATGACAGGCTGCGAAGAAGGCCCCAAACAGTGACTTGAATCGCTCCAGGCGCGAACCCAAGGCAACAAAGTCAAACAACACGAGGTAGAGCTTGCGGTTGAGCTCAGCGCTATGAAACATGACTTCCAGTTCGGAGACCAGCTTCCCGCGCGCCGAGCTCTGCGCCCGCACTACCTCATCGAGACTCTGGTTCAGTTGGCGCAGGAGCCATTCCAGGACCGCGCAAAGCAAGTCCTCTTTCGCAGGGAAGTAGTAGAGCGCGCCCCCTTTGCTGGAGCCAGCGCGGGCGACGACGGAGTCGAGGGTTGTTCCCTGGATCCCCTTTTCGAGGATTTCGGCGTATCCCGCTTTCACCAGGGCCTCCCGGCGGCGATCCGCGAGTTCAGGGTTGGCGCGTCGAGGGCTCATTTCCCCTTCCTTATTCAAAAAGCGTCTGGTCCGACTACTTATAATAGGCCATTTGTGCCAATGAATTCAACCGGTTGCTGCCGCAATGTGAGAAGTTCCTGTGGCAGCAAAGCCAAGAGGTCCTGGGTTGGGTCACTGTAAGCCGGTGGGACGAAGGAACAACAGGAGTCAGACGCCAGCGGCGGGTGAGGCTATGACGAGGCAGACTTCATTTGCCCGTTCCCACGCGCTGGGTTCGCGACGGCGGCCTGACGATGGCCATGGGGACGCGCGCGAACGCCACCCGATCGGACGCTGGGTCGAGGACGTTCACCTGCATGGTGTAGCGACCGGTTGGGAACTTCTCGAGAGGAATCTGCACAAAGTAAGTGGCCTTCTGTTCCGAAGCCTTTTCCAGTTTCCCGGGGAACGGGCCGGCTTCGGCGAATTTCTTCCCGTGGCCGAAAAACACCAGCGCCACCGAGGGCGGCGTGGCAGGCCCGGACGCCACAGCCTGCCTGTTCGCGGGCGTCGTGGTTTTGCCGGCGTAGGATTCCAGATAGACCGAGAGAGTTTGATTGTTGCGGAAGACGCGCGTCACGCTAGGCAGAACCGAGCGCGCGCCCACCTGCAGCGGCGCGTCCTTGTCGCGGTTGAGCTTCGCGCGCGCCAGCTCGTTGGCTGGCTTCACTTCGTTCGAGAGCACAACCGAACTCAGGCTTAGGCCCGTGTCGGAGATCTCCGGCACATCCAGCGGCTCTTCGAACGTCCCGATCTTGCCGCCTTGGTTCTCACGGACCACGGCCTTCAAATCATATTTTCCCGGCGGGAGAGCGATTTCGCCTTCGTAGAGCAGGTTGCCGCTCACGATTTCCTGATAGGTCTCGTCGGTCATCTTCACCGGCAGCGTGTCACGCAGAGCCGCCACCGTATGTTTTTGGGCGTCGGTGACTTTCCATGCAAAGTCAAATTCCGTTTCGTGCTTGCCGGACTTCTTCAGGAAGGCAACCTGCGAGCCTGGGATTTTGGCGGCCAGAACGACTGTGAATTTCTTGTCGGGTCGGCGAAAGTGCGCAGTGTCAACCACGAAGGGCAGATCGACGAAAGGCACATCCAGATCCATCGCCTGCTCGAGCTGCACTTCCTTGTCTTCTCGGGTGAACTGCCGGAAATCTTTGGGAGCAAAATAGCCGGGGCGCGCCTGAACCTTCAGGCCCGGCCGGTCCACTTCCACGCGGATGCGCCGGAGGCGGCCATCCGAGCGGGTGTTGCTCGGCGTATATCCGAGCAGGTAGTAACTGGAATTTTCCCTCTGCACCTCCTCGAAGGCGGGACCGAAATCGTTCAGGTCGTAGAAAGCCCTTCCGCCGGTGTCGGCGGCGAGCGAGGCAAGGGTTTCGCGGCTCCCCTGCAAGGATGAAACCTGCGATACCACTGCCGAGCCGGAATAGATGGCTGTGCCAGCGGGGCTGGCCGTCGAGGCGTCGCCGCCGGGCGGCAGCGCCGCGAGCCCGCGCGCGTCCATGGAGTAGAGTGATACGTTGGCCCGGTTCGCTGCGTCCACCGTCGCGCGTAACTGCGCTTGGTTCTCAATGCCGGTGCGCTGGAGGCCGCTCGAGAAGTGCATCACGGACTTGCGTCCCGGCACGTCGCGCAACATGCGCGCCAGCGATTCGATGGCGGCCAGCTTCTCGTCCGTGTTGAAGATGTTGAATTCGGTTTCATCCGGCGTAAACGCGTCGGAAAGCTCCTGGTTCACGATCTCCGTGCCGGAAGCATCCGTCCCGCCGGCTTCGCCGACCGCCCCGGCCGCGCTCAGGACGGAGGATTCCTCGCCGATCTGCATCGCATGCAGCACCTTGGTCAAGGCATCGCGGTCGTTCGTGAAGTTCTGCACGACCCGCAAGCTGGAAGTGTAGGTGGCCACGGCGATCAAGTCAGCGGGCGTCAGGCGTTGCTTAAGGAAGTCGGAGGTGGCTTTCAACGCGCGCATCAGCTCGTCGGGAGCCATCGAGCTCAGGTCAAAAAAGAAAACCAGCAGGCGATGGTTCTGGATCACCTGTGCGGCATCGACCTCAGGCGGAAGCTTCTCCAGGTCGATCACCGGCGGCCGCTCGTTCGCGCCCGTGGCTTGCGCCAGGCGCTCCACGTCCTCCAGGCTGAAGGAGGTGAGGGTTTGCGGAACGCCGTCTTCCAGAACGCGAAAATCCGACTGCTGCAAATCCGTGACGAGCTTCCCGGACTTGTCAAAGACGCGCACATCGACCAGCACCACGTTCGTCTGGGTGCGCAGGACAAAGGCCTGTTGCGGGCTCTTCGAAACCTGCGCGCCCGCCCTCACCTGGCCCTGAGAAAAAGCCAGTGTCGCCAGGCCGGCAAGGCAAACCACGCCGGCGGCAACTCGTATGGTCGTGACGCTCTGGGACGATATGCGCATCGTAGCGATGACTGGAAGGGCCCTCACTCAATCGGGCCACCCTCCACTAGAATCGCACCCGCAAGGTAAGGGTCAAGGCGCGCATGGCCTTTACGCTGGTAACCCGGCCAAAATCCTGCGCGTTGACGACCGTCGCCAAGCCCCCGAAGTTCGGGGTGTTGAAAATGTTGCCGCCCTCGATCCGGAATTCTCCGCGCAGATTTTTCTCACGGGAAAAGGTGATAAAGCGCGTGAGCGACATGTTGAAGTTCACCGTGCCCGGGCCGGGGATGGTGTTCCGTCCTGCGTTGCCGAACTCGCCGGAGGCGGGCAGCGCGAACGCCGCGGTGTTGAAGAACTCCTGCGTCGTCCTTTCCGAGCGCGGCAAGCTGACCGCGAGGTCCGTGGCGTTGGCACGCTGGGAAGAAAATGCTCCCGTGCCGCTGTTATTCGACTGGTTGCCGAGGACTTGCGCCGTAAAGGGCGTGCCGGTTTGAAGAGTGGTCACGCCACTGATCTGCCAGTCGCCGAGGACACGCGCCGCTGCCCCACCCCGGTTCAAGAAGCGGCGTCGCTCGCCGAAGGGAAGTTCGTAAGTGTGATTGATGATCAACCGGTGGCGGACGTCGAAGGTCGAAAGCCCGCGTTCGGCCCGCAGATCAAAACTGTTCTGGGCCACGGTACGGCCCGCGCCACCCACGCCGGCGGCGTCATCGATAGACTTCCCATAGGTGTAGTTGCCGCTCATCGAGAAGCCGCTGTGGAATTGCCGCCGCAGGCTCACCTGCAGCCCGTTGTAGATCGAGGAGGCGCCGGAAGTTTCGTAGAGAAACTGCAAGGCATCCTGGATGGACAGTTGCTGCCCGGTGTTCGAAGCGTTGGGGTTCGCACTGTTGGGTGAGAGCAGCAAATCGAGTTTCGTCCCCTTCGTGCCCACGTAGCCCACCGAAAGGACGACGTTGCGAGCGATTTCATCCTCGAGGCTGAAGTTCCAGGTCTGCGCGTAAGGCGTGCGGAAATTACTGTCCGCCACGTAAGTGTTGTGCGCGACGGTGGGAGCGATCGTGGGGAAACCGTTCTCGAGCGTCAGCACCTGCTGCGGGTTGGTGGTCAGCGTGGAGGCCTGCGCGAAGGGCGGCTGGTCCACCAGGTTGGGAACCACGCGCGAATAAATGCTGCCATCGTAGAAAATGCTGTAGCCCGAGCGCAGCACGAGGTGATGCTGCGTCCAAGGGCGATAGGCGAGGCCCAGCCGGGGCGCAAGGTTGTTCGCGTCGCTGTGAATCAGCGAAGCCGGCAGCGAACCCGGCGCGAGGCCCGTGACCACCTGCGTCGAGGCGAACCCCGGCGTGAACGCCAGGTCTGAAAGACGCCCGTATTTTTCCGTGAAGGGCAGAAAGTATTCGTAGCGGAGACCGTATTGAACGGTCAGGTGCGCACCGACGCGCCAGTCGTCCTGAAGGAAAGCCGAAGTGACCCAGGTGCGCAGATAATTGCTGGCGATGCCGAAGCGGGCAGACGTGATCTGCGGAAGGCCAAGCAGAAAATCCGCAAAGTCGATGCCCGTGCCGGGCACGGGGAAACCGCCGCTGAAGTCGCTGGTGGTGTAGCCCGAGAAGGCGAAGGTGCCGCGCGCGTTGGGGTCGGTCAGAGTGTTAAGCTGCACGCGGCGCAGCTCGCCGCCCAAGCGTACGTTGTGCTTCCCGTGGTTCCAGATCAAGAAGTCGAAGGCCCGCACCGTCTGGTTGCGGGTTAAGGAGGGAATGGTATCGTTCAGTGCGCCGAAATTGGTGAACTGGATGATCGGGATTCCCCAATCGAAAGGACTGTCGGAGACACCTTGAATGCCCAACCGCGCGGCGATGTCATCCTGAAACGCAAACGGGTTCAGCGTGGAAACGCGTTGGCGATTAAAGTTCAGCGAAAGGGTGTTGACAAGGTGGGGATCAAAGGTGTGCGTTGCACTCAGGTTCAAGTCCTGGCTGCGGGTGGAAGACTGCGAAGTCAACTGGGGGAAGCTCGAGACGGAATGGCTGCGCGCCGAGTTGAAGAAGTACATGGCATTGAGGCTGTCTTTGGAATTGAATTGCTGGCCAATCCGGACCATCAAGCGGTCGCTGGCTGAGGGCAGGGACTCCTGCAGGTGGAAATTCTGCACCGTGCCGGGAAGGTTGGGCAGCGGAATGTACTCGAGCAAACCCACCGCCGCAGAATTGAAGTGCTCTGGAGGAATGATGTTTCCTGCGAACAGCGTGCGCGGTCCAGGGGGATTCGACTGCGGATTGTAGATAACCGGGACTGTCCCCTTGTACGTTCCGGAGGCAATGACCGCGTCGGAAAAATCCCCTCCGCGCTCCTCGACGGTGGGGACGGAAGCAAAGCTGTTGAAAGGATTCTTCGCGCGCTGCAAGTTGTAACTCACGAAGAAGCTGGTCTTGTCGCGCCCATGATAAACCTTGGGGATGACGAGCGGGCCGCCCAGCGAAAACCCGAACGTTTCCCGATAGGAGGGGATTTGCGGCGACTCGGCGACATTCAAGGGATAGGGATGAGCATCGAAGGCGGAGTTTGTGTACTGCTCCACCATGTTGCCGCGAATGCGGTTCACCTGCGCACGATTGCGCCCCCAGTTGCGGGCTCCGCCGCCCATCATCATGGGCCCGCCGTCAAAGCCGCCCCCTGGGCCACCGCCGAAGCCTCCTCCAGGCCCGCCGCCGAACCCGCCTCCGCCAAAGCCTGGAGCCATCTCTTGCGGTCCACCCGGCCGTGCCTGGTGCAAGGGGCCCGCTGGGCCGCATGTACCCGTTGTTCTCGAGCCAGTCCGCGTGGTCCTTGATGTAGCGCCAGACGATGTCAGCCCTCTTGTGGTCAAAGTCCCATGGGGAGACGAGCACGATGTCATTCTCGCGGATCCACATGCGCCGCTTCATCTTGCCCCGAATGCGGCACAGCCTAATCTCGCCGTCGGTGCACTGGACGAGGACCTGGTTGCCTCCGGATATCTTCTGGACCCTGCCGAGGAGCTCTCCCTGCTCGGGGAGGACTAGCTCCTTCAGGTGGGCCTCGTTTAGGACCTTTCTCTTACCCAATTCAGTCTCCTCACTTGCGAATAGCACGCGCCGCAGAGGCTCTTAAAGGACCTGGACTCTTCGTTGAAGATCACGCTGACGTGTGACCTGCACACGGGCTTCTGGCACGTGCTGCACTGGGTCTTGGCTATCGCGTTGCAGTTGCTGCATCTCACCAAGAGGAATACCTCCCTCCCCCGCCCCTCTTGTTGCCCCGGTAGCCGCCTCTGTTCGACCCGTAGCCGCCGCCTCCACCTCTGGCGCCGCCTCTTCCCCCTCCGCGGTAGCCTCCACCGCCTCGGTATCCGCCTCCTCGGCCCCCGCCTCCGTATCTAGAGTCCTGAACTGCCGTGATGGTGGTCTTGGCTGGGACGTAGAACTGGTGCTCCGCGTCCTGCTTCCTGAGCGGGTGAATCGTGGCCTTGCTGAGCGACAGGATGCGCTCAAAGTCAGATTGCTCGTCGCCTGAGACGAGGGTGAACGCCTTTCCTGTGTCCCCGGCCCTTGCGGTCCTCCCGACCCTGTGGAAGTAGAGGAGCGGGTCCTGCGGGACGTCGTAGTTGATGACCGCCTCGACCTGCGAGATGTCCAGCCCCCTGCTCGCCACGTCGGTGGCGACGAGGATGTCGGCCTTGGCATCCCTGAAGAGCCGCATGGAGTGGTCTCTCTGGTTCTGGCTCAGGTCACCATGGAGCGGGACGGCGTTGAAGTATCGCCTCTGGAGCTCCCTGGCGAGCTTGTGCGCCCCGTACTTGGTGCGGGTGAACACTATCGCGCTCGCCGGCCTCTCGGTCTCGATGATGTCGACGAGCGTCTGTAGCTTGTCGTCGTAGCCCGTGACCGCGTAATACTGCTCGAGCGTGTCCGCCGAGGGCTCGTCTGCGCTTACTAGGATCTTCTCGGGGTTCTTCATGTGCCTCGCGGCGATGTCCATGATCCTCTGGGGCATCGTGGCGGAGAAGAGGCTCATCTGCCTCCCTGGAGGGATCGAATCCAGTATGAACTCGATGTCTTCGATGAACCCCATGTCGAGCATGGTGTCGGCCTCGTCGAGGACCACGAACTTCGTCTTGCGAAGGTCGAGCGTGCCACGCTTGAGGTGGTCGATCACCCTGCCGGGTGTCCCCACGACTACATGGACACCTCTCCTGAGGTGGTCGAGCTGGACGTTGATGGACTGGCCTCCGTAGATGGCCAGCACATTGACGCCTGTGTACGCGCCCAGCCGTGATATCTCATCCCGTATTTGGACCGCCAGCTCCCTTGTGGGGGCGAGCACGAGTGCTTGCACCTCGTTCCTCGCGGTGTCGATGACCTGCAACATAGGCAAGCCGAAGGCAGCGGTCTTGCCACTGCCGGTTTTCGCCTGTCCAATTATGTCTCGGCCGGCCAATAAAGGACCGATCGCAAGCTGTTGGATAGGGAAGGGTTTCTCAAACCCAGCTTCGTCTACGCCCCTCAGTATCTGGGGGCGTAATTCCAATTCCTTGAAACTATTCATTTTCTTTCTTGTTTCCACGGCAAAGTCGTCTTCAGAGAATCAGA
>JAIQEZ010000141.1 GCA_020073545.1 Terriglobia bacterium
ATGATGAAGTCGCAAAAGAAAGAGAACGCTTCTACGGCTGGCGACTAAAGAAGCAACAGGAAGAACAGAAGATTTACGATGCGGTTTCATACTTCGTGACGGAAAACCCAATCACCACCAGCGGGCGCGCATCGGAGCCGCCCCCTACGCCAAAGCCGCAGGGGTCTTAGCAGCAGAGAGGAGCCCTTATGTGGAGACGTTTCACCCGAATGATACGTTCGTTCGTCGGCTTTTTCATTTCTGCGGCCGAAAACCCGGAGATCATCCTGGAGCAGAACATTCGCGATATGAACGACCAAGTCCCGCGAATGAATGAGAGCATCGCTATGGTCAAGGCGAACGTGACGCTTCTGGAGAAGGAAGAAGCGAAGTACAAGAATGACATCAATGACTTGACAGCGAAGGTCAAGGCGGCGATTCAGGCCAATCGCGACGATCTGGCCGGCAGTTTTGCCACGCAGCTCGAACAAGTGCGCGGCGCTCTGGCGCGAAACCAGGGTCAGCTCGCTACGGCCCGCGCTGCTTGTGACAAGGCGATGGTGGTTAAACAGGCCTTCCTGCGTGAGAAGGAACGGAAGACCCAGGAAGCGCTGAATGCCATCCGCGACTATCGCCGCGCCCAGTGGCAGAAAAAGGTTGCGGATGCCATGGAATCGTTCGAGGTCGCTGGCATCAGCCAGACCCATGACGAAATGGTCCGCAAGATCGAGGAGGAAACCGCCGTCAACGAGGCACGAATGGAGATGGCGCTGGGCAATGTGGATCAACAGAAGATCAAAATCGAAGAAGAAGCCGAGAAGCTGCGCGCCAATGAGCTGGTGAAACAATTCAAGGTCGAGATGGGGCTGGTCGCGCCGGAACCGTCAGCCCCGGCGATGGAAAAAACCATTGGCACGAAAGAGGGCCAGAAGACCACCTGAGAAAGGGTCCTCGGCTTGACCCCATGCATTGCGCCGGGGGAGGTGAACCATGAAACCGTCTTGGAAGAAACAATGTCGAGCACTCATCCTGGCGTTCGGTTTGTGGCAGCTCAGCTCCACGCTGCCCAACGTCTACGGAGCGGAAGTCAACGCCGTGCGCGTCCGCGTCAACATCTGGGTGGGTTGTGTAGGAGGGCTGGTGGCGAATGGGGGTCTGGACACCACACCGGACTCTATTTATGCCAAAAAAGGGCTTAAGGTCTCATTCAAGATTATCGACGATTGGACCGACGGCGCCGCGGCGCTGGCGACCGACAACGTTGATGTGATGCTCACCACAACAGACGTTTGGGCCAAGGATTACGCGCAATTCAAGGCCCGCGGTTTTGGCGCGCACGCGTTCCTGCTAGTGGATTGGTCACGCGGCGCCGACGGCATTATTACCGCCCAAGACATCAATAGCCTGAAGGATCTAGTCGGAAAGAAGATTGCCTTCGCTCCCTACACACCGTCGCACTTCCTCTTGTATACAGGGCTCAAGGAGTCGGGCCTCAGTGCGCAGCAACGGAGTGGAATCTTCTCCCAGGGAATCCATACTAAGGACGGCATCGAGCCTGCCACACTCTTTGCGCAGCAGAAGGTGGACGCCGCCGTCGCCTGGGATCCTGACATGAGCGACGCGGTGGCGAAGCGTCCGGGCTCCAAGAAAATCTATGACACCCGCACGGCGGACCGGCTGATTGCGGATATCCTGGTGGTGAGCGACCGGTTTGCCGCTCGCAATCCCCAGACGGTGACCAAGTTCGCGGAGGGCTGGCTGGAAGGCGTGAATTTCATCAAAGAACAGCCTGGCCGCGCCTACACCTTAATCGGAAACATCAAGGACTTTAACATTCCTACCGACCTGGCCAGGACGATGCTGGGCGGAGTGAAACTAGCCGACCGCAGTGAGCTTAAAGCCTTCTTCGGCGCTCCAGGCGGGGCTTCGGACTACGCTCGCATTTTCAAAACGGCGCAGGACATGTATCGCGAGGAGGGAGTCCTGAAGGGGGCGGCTTCTGACCCCGAGGCCAGCGTGGACCGGAAACTTGTTACCTCCATCGCCGAATAGCGAGCGGTGAATCGCTGTCCTGCGCAGGTGGTGTCGTAGAGGGATTCGGAGGGAAAAATGGCCATCAGAATCGAAAAGGGTGGTTGGATTCTTATCTTCTTAATTGGTCTGGGGCTGGTCGGTTACAGCCTAGATAAGTACGGTGTACTCGACCTGCATAAGTGGTTTGGTTCGCGCTCGGCGCGCTCGGGTGGCGAAGTTGTTGACACAACGAAGCCTCTGGCGGTTCCCGCCCAAGAAGCCCCGGAAACGAAGGAAGTTCGTGTCCGCGTTAATATCTGGGTGGGGTGTGCGGGCGGCTTGGTGGCGAATGGCGGTTTGGATACAGCGCCGGGCTCGATCTACGACAAGAAGGGGCTCCAGGTCTCCTTCAAAATCATTGATGATTGGACGGAGGGTGCGGCGGCTTTGGCCACCAACAACGTGGATGTGATGCTGACGACGGACGACGTGTGGGCCAAGGATTATGCGCAGTTCCAGGAGAAGGGATTCAGTTCACACGCCTTCTATATGGTGGATTGGTCGCGCGGCGCCGACGGTCTGATCGGCCGCCAGGGCATCAACAGTATCGAAGACCTCGCCGGCAAGACGGTAGCGTTCGCTCCTTATACGCCCTCGCATTTCCTGCTCTGGAACGGCCTGGCGAGCTCGGGCCTGGGCACCGAGCAGCGCAACGAGATCTTCGCCAGGGCCGTGCACACCAAGGACGGCATCGAGCCTGCCACGCTCTTTGCCCAGCAGAAGGTGGACGCCGCCGTCGCCTGGGATCCTTACATGAGCGACGCGGTGTTGAAGCGCGCGGGCTCGAAGAAAATCTATGACACCCGCACGGCCAACCGCCTGATTGCGGATATCCTGGTGGTGAGCGACCGGTTTGCCGCTCGCAATCCCCAGACGGTAATCAAATTCGCGGAGGGCTGGTTGGAGGGCGTGAATTTCATTAATGAACAGCCCGCCCGCGCCTACACCCTCATCGGGACCATCAAGGACTTTAACATACCCACCGATTTGGCCAAGACCATGTTAGGCGGCGTAAAGCTGGCCGACTACGCCGACAACACCTCATTCTTTGGCACAGCAGGCGCGGCTTCCGATTACTCCAACATCTTTAAGATGGCCCAGGAAATGTACCGCCAGGATCGCTTGATTCGCCACGTTGCAGATCCCGAGGCTACAGTGGACCGGCGATACATCGCGGCGTTGAGTGGCAAATTCCCAGCCACCTCAACGGAAGCGCCCATCGAATACAAGGCTCCGCCCAAGGGCGCCACGCCCATCGCCACGCAGCATCGCTCAATTTACTTTGAGACGAACTCGGCGAAGATGAGCCTGGATTCACGAGCGGTGGTCGACGAAATCGCCAGCTTTATGCGGGCCTATGAGAATACCGTGGTGGACATCGAGGGCAACACCGACTCCACCGGAGCGCGAGTTTACAACATGGAGCTTTCCAAGCAGCGCGCCGATGCGGTAAAAGAGTACTTGATGCAAAAGTACGGCTATCCCGCCTCCCGCATGAGGACAGTGGGGAACGGTCCCGACCACCCCATGGATACCAACGCGACCCCCGAGGGCCGCGAGAAGAATCGCCGAACTGACATCAAGGTATACCCCAACCCTGCCGCATGAGGCGCAGGGCAAATCGCTAATGGCCAACCTGTTCGCAATCCGCAAGGAAGTCTCGCCGCGAGCGCGGCTGGCCCTGGCTTTCATTAGTTGGGGTCTGGTTATTGTTGCCTGGTTTGTCCTGACCCACGCTGACATCCTGCCGCCTTTCGCTCTTCCGCGGCCCACCGGTGTCCTAGCGGCCTTCGGACGCCTGTGGAACGAATACAATCTCCTGGGTAATGTCCTGCAAAGCTGGTGGCGGATCGCCCAGGCATTCTTCTGGTGCGCCTGCATCGCGATCCCCCTGGGACTGTTGATGGCGAGCTTCCGGTGGGTCCACGACCTGGTCAATCCCATCGCTGCCCCGATGCGCGCCATGCCCATCACGGCTTTTCTGCCGGCCTTCATCGCCTTGTTCGGCATGGAAGAAACCATGAAGGTCGCCTTCTTGTGGTTTGGCATGTTTTTCTACCTTCTCGCCGTGGTGGTTGAGGAAGTAGAAAAGGTCGACGACAGTCTGTTGGAGACGGCCTATACGCTCGGGGCCAAACGGCGCCATGCCTTGTGGTTGATGTTTCGGGCCTCCTTCCCGGGCATCTTCGGCTCCTTCCGGATCCTCTACGACATCGGTTGGACCTACGTCATTCTCGCGGAGATGGTCAACGCCCGCAAAGGTGTGGGTTACATGGTGGAGGCGGCACGCAAAGTCTTGGATTTTGAAAGGGTCTACGCGGGCATCATCGCCATCGGTTTTGCTGCCTTCCTGTTCCGATGGCTGCTGACGTTTCTGGAGCGCCGGCTCTTTCCGTGGCACCGAGTTTCGCGGCCAGCGAGCGAACCTGCGGCTGCAGTGGGGGCCAGTGTCCCTGTTAAGACGAAGGTCCATGACAAATAAGGTCAAAGTCGAGCTGCAAAACGTCTGTCGCTCCTTCGCGAGCCCGAGCGGAGAAAGGATCGAGGCGGTTCGCGACGTGAACCTCGAGGTTGAAGACGCCTTCTCGCCAGAGGGACGCGACATCGGCGAATTCCGAGTCTTGCTGGGCCCCTCAGGGTGTGGCAAGTCAACCCTCCTGAGAATGATCGCCGGGTTGGACCGTCCGAATAGCGGCCAGGTGACCGTAAATGGCAAGCCGGTCGAGGGCCCGGGCCGCGACCGGGGCATGGTCTTTCAAAAGTACACGTCCTTTCCTTGGCTGACTGTGGCCGAGAACATCGCCTACGGGATGAGAATCAACGGCGTCCCCTTAGCGGAGCGTAACCAGACCGTTGCGCACCTGGTCGAGGCGGTCGGTCTCTCCGGCTTCGAGAAGGTATATCCCGACACCCTCTCGGGTGGAATGCAGCAGCGGGTGGCCATCGCGCGCACGCTCGCCGTGCGGCCAGAGGTCATCCTGATGGACGAACCCTTCGGTGCGCTGGATGCCCAGACCCGGACGGAGATGCAGCACTTGTTGCTGCGCATCTGGGACGAGACTGCCTGCACGGTATTGTTCGTCACGCACGACGTGGAAGAGGCGATCTACCTCGCCGACCGCATCTTTATTCTCAGCGCTCGACCGGGTACTATAGTGGAGGATGTCCCGGTCCCGTTCGGTCGCCCGCGCGATCCGGCTGTGAAGCAGAAGCAGGAATTTCATGAACTCCAGGACTATGTCTTGGCCTGCTTGCGACGCGCTCCCGGGCGCGGCCAGGTGCGAGTGGGTGTCTGATGCCTGAGGAAAATCCTCCCCTGCAAGACGGTCCTGAGAAACCCGCCTCCTCCTGGCGAAGCGTGGCTGAACGCGGCGCCGGGGAACTCGGCCTGGACCAGGTCAACTTCGTCAAAGAAGCGCTCAAGTGGCACTACAACTGGATCGGCCTGACAGGCGCCGCGCTTTTCGCCCTGGTGTCGGGCACCGGCATGCCGCTGGTATTGGCCGCGGGGCTTGAACTGATCTACCTGAGCCTGGTTCCCCAGAGCAGCGCCTTCCGGCGGCTGGTGCGCTCCTGGAAATATGCCGAGGAGAAGCGCCAGCGCGAAATGACGCTCAGCGCCATGTTCAACGAATTGCCACCGGAGCTGCGCAAACGCTATGCGAGCCTCGATTTGATGTGCCGCACCATCCGCACCAACTACACGCGGCTGTCCTCAACTTCGCAGATGTTCTTGGAACAGATGCAGCAGAGGCTCGACGGCCTGCTGCAAGCCCACCTGCGCCTGCTCTACGCGGCCTTCCAGCACAGTGAGTACTTGCGCACCACCGACCCCGAGGTGATCAAGCGCGATCTGTCGAAGCTGCAGCATTCGGTGGAGTCGGACCCGCCCAAGGTGCAGGAGATCAACCGTAAACGAATCGAAATCCTCACCAAGCGAGTGGAGAAATTCGACAAAGTCCGCGAGAACCAAAAAGTGGTGGAAGCGCAGTGCGCGGCGATCGAAGACGTCCTGGAGCTGATCCGCGACCAGTCCGTCACCATGCGCGACCCACAACAGGTCAGCGACCAGTTGGATAACCTCGTGCACGACGTGGAGCAGACCGAAGAAACGGTGCGGCAAGTGGAAGCCATTTTCGAAATGGCGGCGCCCGACATGGGTGAAACCCTGGCGCCCGTGCCCGTCGATTCCTCGGACTCCAATTCGCAGTCCGCGGCGCGAACACGCCTGCGGAATTGAAACCATCACCATGGCAACTTCCGGCACCACCCATCTGGAAAGGTTTCCCGCCTGGGCGCGGCAGCTCACGGAAAAGTACTATTCGCGTACCATCGCCCTGTTTGTGCTCTATGGAAACGTGCGCGATGTGGTGCCGCTCAAGCGCGGCGATTCTACCGAGTTCCTCCCCCTGCACCGATTTCTGAATGAAGCTTTGTTCGGTCAGCGCGACCTGGTCTTGACCTACGACCGAGGTGGCGGACTGGGGTTTGGCAATCCTGACATGCAAGCCGATTTTGGGCGGGCGTTGGCGGGCTACGACAGCTTTCATGGCACCAACTACGCTGCGGGACTGCCGCGCAATCCGGATGGGGTGTTGAACCTGCTGGATAACTACCTGCGCCTTCGGATCGCCGACGGAAAGAAAATCGCACTGGCGATCGACTTCGCCGAGACCCTCGCACCCGCTGGCGATGTCGCAGGCATGTCGGGCGAGGACCGCAATTCCCTGGTGATCCTGAAGCGGTGGGCCAACAATCCAACATTCTTGCGCGCGGATGTGACCATCTGCTTAATTGCCGAAAAACAGATTGAGCTCAATCAGGGTATCGTGCAGCATCCGGGCGTAGCGTCGATCGCCATTCCCATGCCCGACGACAGCGAGCGGCTGGAATTTGTCCAGAAACAACTTACGGACACCCCACTGCCAGCCGGTTCAGACGTCACCCCGGCGACTCTAGCTAAGCTGGGCGCGGGCCTGAAGCGTGCGCAGATTCAAACCCTGATTTCCCAAGCCGTGCAGAACCGCCAGGCGTTGACGCAGAAGTTTCTGGCGCAACGAAAAAAGGAGCTGATCGAGGCGGAATCCGGCGGCCTGCTGGAATTCGTCCAGAGCCGATTCGACCTCTCGATGGTCGCTGGGAGCGAGCAGGCCAAAAAGAAACTCCAGGACGCGGCCGCCGCCATTCGCACTGGCAAGACCGATGTGCTTCCCATGGGTTATGTGATCTGCGGACCGGTCGGCACCGGTAAGACTTTCCTGACCACTTGCTTTGCCGGCGAAGTTGGCATTCCGGCAGTGATGCTGAAGAATTTCCGCAGCATGTGGCAGGGCGTCACGGAAGGCAACCTCGAACGCGTCCTGAACCTCTTGAAGGCGATGAGCCCCATCGCGGTGATTGTGGATGAGGCGGATGCCCAACTTGGCAACCGTTCCAGCTCCGGCGACAGCGGGGTTTCCAACCGCGTCTTTGCGCAAATCGCCCAGTTCATGGGCAACACCGAGCTGCGCGGGAAGGTGATTTGGTTCCTGCTCACCTGCCGGCCCGACCTGCTCCCGGTGGACTTGAAACGTCAAGGTCGCGCCGAGGAGCACATTGCCCTTTTCTATCCCGAGACGGATGCGGAACGGCTGGCGATGCTGCGCGCCATGCAAAAGAAAACGGGGACGCAATTGAGTTCCCCCGAGGCCGAGAAGTTTTTCCTGGAGCACCAGGGTTCGCTCTCGGGCGCTGACATCGAAGCCGTCCTGATTCGCGCGCGTATGAAGAGCGCGCTGGAGAATGAGGCATCGGTGGATGTTGACGACCTTAAATCAGCCCTGGAAGACTTCATCCCGCCTTCGTACCCTACGGAAATTGAGCTCCAGCACCTGGTGGCGGTCCTGGAATGCACTAGCAAGAAACTCCTTCCTGAAAAATACCGTGAGATGGACCGCAGCGAAGTGATCCGTCGCGCCAACGAGCTTGCCGCGCTGATTCGGGAGTAGCCTCAGAACCTGCCACGGTGAGATGCCAGGACATAGTCGACATATTTGTGCGTGTTGAAGACAGGCAACTTATTGAATCTTAAGCAAGCACAAAAAGCCAAAAGATCGCAAATTGCGGCCAACTGGAACGTAACTGGAACACGAACCTCAAGAAATCGGAGACTACTCGTCGCCGCACCCTAGTCTCCGTTCCTCGGCCGAGTGGATTGCTTCCGAGTGCGCCGTTGCTCGGGAGGAATGATGGCCGCGCTGCTTACCCTTGCATTTGGCAGGGGATCACGACCGAGACGTTCGATGAGCGATCGCATGTTCGCGAGCGCACCCAGCAGGAGAACGGCGTTCGGACGCCGCGCGGATGGATCGCAACACGCGCGGTTGGGGTGGTCGCCGCAGTAGAATAACGGCCACCCCGAGAACCCGCTGGAACGGAGAGGCCAATCGACATGAAGATCATTCTCTTTGGGGCTACGGGTATGGTCGGGCAGGGCGTCTTGCGAGAATGCTTGCTCGATCGCGAGGTGGAAAGCGTCCTCACGATTGGGCGCAGCGCGACGGGGCAACAGCGCGAGAAGCTGCACGAAATCGCGCACAAGGACTTCTCCGATTTCTCGGCCATCGCGGGGAGCCTGTCGGGTTACGACGCGTGCTTCTTCTGTCTTGGTGTCTCCTCAGTAGGAATGACCGAGCAGGAATATCAACGCATGACGTACGACATCACGATGACGGCAGCGCAAACCTTGGCCAAGCTAAGCCCAGACATGACGTTCCTCTATGTGTCGGGAGCGGGCACCGACAGCTCCGAGCGCGGTCGCGTTATGTGGGCGCGCGTGAAGGGCAAGACCGAAAACGCACTGTTCCGGCTTCCCTTCAAGGCGCAGTATATGTTGCGTCCCGCATTTATCCAGCCGATGCACGGAATTCAGTCGAAGACGAAACTGTACCGAGCGCTTTACGCTGTGATGGCGCCGCTCTATCCCGTGTGGAATGCCCTCTTGCCAAAGTACGTGACGACGACGGAACAGGTAGGCCGTGCAATGATCAGAATCGCCAAGCTCGGTGCCCCAAAACATGTGCTTGAGAACCAGGACATCAACAATATCCGTTGACGAGATGGGGTCACAGAAGCATTCTTTGTCTAACCCTGTCGCTAGCGCGCATCTGCCTCACAACAAGAGCACGCGCAGCGTCTGCCGTGCCAGCGGCTGGTACTAACCCAGCCTGTAAAAGTGCTAGATCCATCCCCCTTGACTCACTCCGGGCGCATTGTCGCCCACACTTCCACTATGGCCCGGGCCTCGCGGCGACGATCAGGTCATTGGCTCAATACCGATGTAGTCATTGACGGCGGACCGGATCCGCTGCTTGCAGCCCAGGTAGCGCTCCGTCGTCTGGACCGAAACGTGGCCCAATAGAAACTGGATCTGCTCCAGTTCGCCTCCAGCCATATGGCAGAGCCTGGCGCAGGTTCTCCGTAGGTCGTGCGGTGCCAGGTTGACGATACCAACCTGCGCGGCAAACTCCTTCACTACGTGCCAGACTACCTTTTCTGTCATTCCTTCCCCCCAAGCCCTTCCGGCCCTGCTGACGCACCGGAATAGCTTCCCACTGCTGATACCAGCTCCTGCAAACCAGTCATCAAGCACTTGTCTGACCCACCCGGGCAGCGGGATCGTGCGGATGTGGCCGGCTTTGCCGATCAGGTCCACGATAGCCCAGGGCTCTTCTCGTTGCTGGAGGTGATCGAAGGTCAACGCCACGACTTCGTGCCTCCGTAGCCCACAGCCCAACAGAACGGCCAGAAGTGCCCGATCACGTTTCCCCTTTGAGCGCTCGACATTCGGTGCCTGCCAGAGCGCTTGGCTCTGTTCGGACGTCAGCCAGTTCCCAAGGCGGACTCCCAGCTTCTTAACCCCTTTCACTCGACGGATACCCGCCGCCAAATCCGGACTGAGAAGACCGCCGTCAGCCGCTTCGTAGGCCAGGCGGCGCACCGCGCCGAGACGCAGGTTGATGGTTCCGGGCGCCAGTTTCCGGAACTCCAGGTGGATACGATATCGAAGCACCACGGTCTTGTTGAAGGCAAGGCGCGGCTCCGAGCAATACCAGTCAATGAACTCGTCAATGGCGTGCTGGTATCCGCGCTGGGCATCCGGGCAAGTCAGGCTATTGAGAACGGCAGCTTTGGCGTGGTCCAGATCGGGCAGCCGCAGGATTGTCTTCGGAAGCCTACGTTTCTTCTTTGGTGGGTCGTTCTTCTTCATGGCCAGCGGCCCTCCACGACCGCTGACCACTAATGAAACGAGAAGCCTTCCGGTGTACAGTCGTCGCGGTAGGGACGACCATCGCTGATCGCCCCCCGCACAGATCCGTGCGAGCGCGTTTACGCATACGGCTCTTACCGTGGATGAGTGGCGGCGAAGCGGGCATCAGGATAAGGATGCAGAATTCGGGGTTGGGGAATCCACTGCTTCAAGAGAGGGAAGAAACGCCCCCATCGCACCTGTGCGCGCTGACTGCGACGAACTAAAACGCTCCGCCACAACCTGCCAACGCGACGACTAAAGATGCGCAACTGAGTCGAATTACCTGGAACGCCATGGTATTGGTAATATCCCAGCACAACTTTCCGGACCCATGCACCGACCTCGGCCGTGCGGTGATGCTTCCGGCGTTGAAGCTCAGCCTTAATGGCTTTGAGCTTCGCGACCATCCGCTTCTTCGCCGTGATCCGCCAGACGATGAAGGCTCGGCTGCTGTTGAGCTGCCCACAGAAGTGAGTGAAACCCAAGAACGTGAAGGTTTCTGGTTTTCCTTCCCCACGGTACTTCCGGTCTCGAGCGGCAAACCGCCCGAATTCAATCAGTCGTGTCTTGTCCGCATGTAATTCCAAACCGAACTTTGCCAGACGTTCCCGAAACTCTTGAAGGAACCGCTCGGCGTCCGTCCGGTATTGAAAGCCCACCACAAGATCATCGGCGTAGCGGACGACAATCACATCGCCGTTCGCGACTTTCTTGCGCCAGACCTCAACCCATAGATCGAACACGTAGTGCAGGTATCCGTTGGCGAGCAGCGGTGAAACCACTGCTCCCTGCGGCGTACCCACCTTTGTCTCCGACCACTGACCGTCCTCGGTAACTCCTGCCTTCAGCCATTTCTGGGTCAGGCGGAGTATCCGGCGATCGGCCACGCGGTGCTCAACAAACTTCATCGTCCATTCGTGGTTCATGTTGTCAAAGAAACCTCGAATGTCCGCATCGAGCACCCAGTTCACTCGCTTCCATTGGATGCCCGCCACCAGCGCGTCCAACGCTTGGTGCGGGCCGCGACCGGGCCGAAAACCGTAAGAAAAGCCTTTGAAGTCAACCTCATATATCTGGTTGAGGATCGTCACCACAGCCTGTTGAACGATTTTGTCCTCCAGAGCAGCAATGCCCAACGGACGTTGCCGCCCGTCGGCCTTCGGTATATAGACTCGTCTCGAGGGTTGTGCCCGATACGCTCCACGGTGCACCCGACCGTGCAGATCGACCAGTCGATCCTCCAGTCCGGTTTCATACTCCTGCCATGTCACGCCATCTATTCCGGGAGAAGCTTGACGCTGAAGGGCGTAGAAGCTGTCGCGGAGTAATCCGACGCTCAGATGGTGGAGCAGAGCGGTGAACCGCTCCTGCTTCTTTTCTTTTGCTGCTTGCCGCACACCGTGCAATCCCTGGGACATGCGTTTCCCGCTCTGTGTCGGGCACATGTGAGATTGAACGATGTTCTCCTCAGTCTGTGCCCTTCCCTCCCCGGCCTCCGCGGAAAGTTGCCTTTCCTTGTTCGGCTGGTTCATCGGTACTACGACACAGTCCGACTTCTCCTGTACGTTCACGTCCGCC
>JAIQEZ010000142.1 GCA_020073545.1 Terriglobia bacterium
GGGCTTCCGAAGATTCCCGGCCTGGATGTGGCGCAATGCCGACGTTCTCGATTTTGTGGGTTGGCTGCGGAATTACAATGAACACCGCCATTCCAAGCGGGCCGGTTTCTATGGCCTGGACCTGTACAGCCTGCATGCCCTGCCAGCCCCTTTTTGCAACTAGAACACACCCTATAAGGGAAATCAATTCGGAGTTATACAATCGTTACCAGTCCGCCCGAACTCGGTGCGATCGAGCTATCGAGGCTGCAGATCAACGACGCCTGCGGCGCCGCTGGGGAGCCGCCTCGACGACTCTCCAGCTCCGAAAAACGCCGGTCCGGACCCGCGCACGGCGGGCTAAGAGAAGCGCCGGCGCTACCACTGTCGTCACCATGATGTGCAGCATGCCACAATTGACTTTGGGCGAGGGCGGGGCCAATATCTTCGCTCTTAGGGATCGTCGCTGGTGTGTTCCGGCGAAGTCACATTTCATGAGAAAGGAAGGTGGCGACTCATTTTGGCCCAGACGGGAACAGGCTTGATCCCCGCAGGGGATAGATGTAATAGCCGGGTGCAACGCCCCCGGAAAGCTGGCCATCCTTGCTCCCGTGACCCTGAAAGGGTCACATGGGGTTCAACGTGGGCCTGCCTGCGCAGGCAGGCTCGCAGAGCGCTGACGGGGATGGTCACCCGAACGGCAAAATGAGTTACCACCGAAAGGAATGCCGAACATGAAAAAAGGTCTGATAGCCAAGCTCGGACGTCGAGAGTTCATGGGAACCATGGTGGGTGCCTGGAGCTTGCTGAAGCAGGGCGTGGCGCTCACCCCAGGTGCGGCTGGCGCAGCGGCCGGCTCCCACACCTTTGGGCAGGAGGGCGAACACTTCCTGCTGGACGGCAAGCCCTTCCAGATCATCTCGGGCGAAATCCACTACGCGCGCGTTCCTCGCGAGTACTGGCGCGACCGGCTGCGCAAGATCCGGGCGCTGGGCTTGAACACCGTTTGCGTCTACATGTTCTGGAACCTGCATGAGCCCGAGCCGGGCGTTTTCAACTTTGAGGGCAACCTGGATGCCGCCGCCTTCCTGCGCATGGCCCAAGAGGAAGGCCTGTGGGTGCTGCTGCGGCCCGGGCCTTACGTCTGTGCGGAGTGGGATTTTGGCGGACTTCCTTCCTGGCTACTGGCGACGCCGGACATAAAGGTGCGCACTGCGGACCCGCGCTTTCTCGAGGCCGCCCGCAAATACCTGCGCGAAGCAGGCCGGCAGCTGGCGCCGCTCCAGATCACGCGCGGCGGTCCGATCCTGATGGTGCAAGTGGAAAACGAGTACGGTTCGTTCGGCAAGGACCAAGTCTACCTGCAGGGGATTGAACAGAGGATTCGCGACGCGGGATTTGACGTGACGCTCTTCACCTCAAACGGCTCAGCGCCCGACGAGCTCGCCGGTGGGACGCTGCCGGACGCGCTCTCCGTGATCAACTTTGGTGACAACAGCGACCCGGCTCGCGAGTTCGCGAACTTTGCCAAGTCCCGCCAGAACGTCCCGCGCATGTGTGGGGAGTTCTGGGTCGGCTGGTTCGACCACTGGGGCGAGCGGCACCATGTGACCCCGCCCGCCGCCAGCGCTCGCGGGCTCGAGTGGATGCTTTCGCAGGGGATTTCCGCGAATCTCTACATGGTGCACGGCGGCACTACCTTCGGTTTTATGAACGGGGCAAACTGGGACTTCAGCTACCAGCCCGACATCTCGAGTTATGATTATAATTCTCCCCTCGATGAAGCGGGGCGCCCCACCGCGAAGTTCCAGGCACTGCGCGAGGTCATTCGCAAACACCTGCCGGCCGGCACGGAACTTCCCGCGCTGCCCGAGCCGCTCCCGATGATCGAGATTCCTCCTTTGCAGTTCGCCGAATCCGCCAACCTGGAGCCGCTGCTGCGCGACCTGATTCGCTCCGAGCGGCCGCAAACCATGGAAGCCGTGGGCCAGTCGTACGGTTTCATCCTGTACCGCACCAAGCTTGAGCAGGCAGCGCGCGGGCGCCTGGAAATTACGGAAGTGCGGGACTACGCCCTGGTCTTGCAGGGTTCCAAGCGCTTGGGCGTGCTCGATCGGCGTCTGAAGCAATCGGGCCTGGAAGTGGAACTCGCCGCCGGCGCGCCGCTCGACATCCTGGTGGAGAACCTGGGGCGCGCGAACTTCGGCCCGCATATGGGGGAAGATCGCAAGGGCATCACGGAGCGCGTCACCCTCGCGGGCAAGGAACTTACCGGCTGGGAAATTTACCGATTGCCACTCGTGGACCTCTCCGCGCTGGTCTTCACTCCCGGACGCAAGCCCGCACCGGCTTTTTGCCGCGGCGCCTTCGAGCTGGACGTGGCCGGCGATACATTCCTCGATATGCGCGGCTGGGGCAAAGGAAACGTCTGGGTGAACGGGCACAACCTGGGCCGCTACTGGCACATTGGCCCGCAGCAGAGCTTGTTCGTTCCCGCCCCTTGGCTCAAGAAAGGCAAGAACGAGGTCATCGTGCTGGACCTCCTGGAGGCTTCAACGCGCTCCCTGCAGGGTCGCACGGAAGCGGTGTGGGGCAACGAGAAGGGGTGACCGGGGCTGTGGGGGACCTCGGCAAAGCGAAGTAGCGCGGAGTCTCAAAGGCAGAGACTCTCAGCTACCAGCTAGTGATACGTCGGAAGTTTAGGATGTTCAGAAGAGCCGGCCTCTGTCATAGGGTCAGGCAGGTTGATCGCGTGTGGCGGCCAGAGAGCGACTGCACGTTACCCCATGTCCGACAATCGAAAGGCTGGCAGCGTAAGGCCATACAGGACACCCAGCGCCAGCATCTCGACCAGCCCGGTGACAAGTCTGTAGGCCAACGCCTCCTTGGGGACGTTCAAAGTCATCCACTCACCAGCGACGCCCATCACGACTCTAAAGAACCAAACCGACAATCCGAAACTAACACCTTTCGCGACAGCCACCCCACCAGGCAGGGCTTTGTACAACAGGATGAACACACCTGCCATCGCAAAGCCACAGAAGATATCGATCGCAATGCCGGCGAAAACATTGACCGACGTCTTCGCGAGCGGACCGTAAGCCGCAAAGAGTCTTCTGGCTAGCGGATTGGCATGAATCAGCCCGTCCATGATGGCGAACAGGGCACCACTGAGAATGCTGATGAAGAAGTACCTGCCCATGATGACCTCCAGGGAGGTTGCACGTAAGTCCCAGAGCACAAGGCATGTGGGCGCAGCGAGATTCCCGGCTCGGTTGCTTCTGCTGCTTGACGCGGGCGGCTTCTCGAAAGCGCCACTTCGCGCCATAGCATACACCGGTCGCGAGTAAGCGCGGTGCATGCTCTCTGCTACGAGTTAATCCGGCGGGTCGAGCTGACTTGGATCGATTCCGTTAACGGCAGCTTTCTTCCACCAGGATGGCGTGCGCCTCGCACGGCCCGTGCACGCCGTGGATCAGGACCTGCTCGATATCGGCCGTGCGGCTGGTTCCGGTGACGATCACCACGGAGCGCCCGGGACTGATCTGCCCCGCAAGGGGCGATACCGGCAGCCTTGCCAGGACTTCGTCCAGGGAGCCGACCAGTTGGCTCCGGCGGTAGAGGGCTACATGGACGGGTGGCGCGAGCGAGGCAATCTGGGCGCCTTCCGTCACACTGGTCAGCACCAAGCTGCCGGTTTCCGCCAGAACGCACTCCACTCCGGTGATCCCGACTCCAGCCTGAAAGCTGGCCGCGCCGAATTGGGAAAGCGTGGGTTTTTCCGCGCCCGCCGGGTCGCCAGCCCATGACGTTACGAGCTTCCCGGCGGCGCGCAGCCGGTCGGCGATATGCAGTTCGGTCAGCAGTGGGTTGCGGGACAGCACCACGGCCTGGGTCCCCGAACCGGCCAGAATCTTCTGGAGAACGGCTTCCAACTCCTCGATAGTCGCCGCACGCTGGGCGACGCCCGCGACTTTCTCCCATTCGGCCTGGAATTTGGCCTGGTACTCCTCCGGCGCCAAAGGGGGCATGACTCCCGTCAGATCGAGAGTTGACGACGGAGCCGCGACCGAGCCAGTCTGTGGTCGCTCCAGGGCCCTTCGGACTCGTTCCAGCATTTCTTCGCGTGTGGTCATAGGGAGGGCTCCAACGAACAATTATTGCTCCAAACTCCCAGAGGCAATCATATTATGCCCAGGACAACCTACAACCAATTGAAAAATAAGCAAATATAAATTCTTCAAAAAACTTCAAAATTTCGTGCAACCTTGCTATTATCTCAAACATCGGATTCCACGGGCAGACCCTAAAATGAGGTTTTCCCATACCTGAAGGACGGTTGATGATGCGTACAGCGGTAAAGTCGCCCAAAAAGGTTTATCGAACCCTGTTGCTGAAGAAGCGCGATGAGATCTTGGCATCTACCCGGAGCGAACCGGAAGCCCTGTCTGCCAGCGTGCAGTCTCCCGACGTGGTGGAGGTTGCCGTCCGGACGCTCGAGCAGGATGTCACGGTGGCCACAGCCAACCTGCGCAGCCGGATGTTGAAGGAAATTGAAAGCGCGCTTGCACGTTGTGCCGGTGGGACTTATGGCGTGTGCGAAGCGTGCCGCGAGGAGATTTCCCCCAATCGCCTCAAGGCTATTCCCTGGGCACGTTATTGCGTCATTTGCCAGGAACTGCGCTCCAGGAACTAAGGGCTTCGTTTCCAAACAACCTGCCGTGTTTGCTCTGCCGAGCAGGGATCTCCCTCGGCGAGGTAGTTCTCCCGGCGCTCGCGTCCTGTGCCGCGCGTCTCCGCCTCGCCCCGGTCTCGGGTGAGCTCGCGCCCCATTGGACGGGAGTCCAGGCTCCAGGGCGGGACAGAACCCCTTCTCACGGTGCGCGGCGAGGTCCGTCTATTCTTCTCGGGTCACGCTGTCCGCGATCTTAAATTTACCCGGTTCCAGTCCCGCCTGCAAAGCCACATCGTGCGCCAGCAGTTGGATATAGATGCTGTCCACGAGGGTCCCCAGCCCCAGCCGAAGGGGTTCCACCCGAACCAGCCGCACGTTGGTAAGGTCTTTGAAAGGCATATCCGTGAACAGCAGCACGCGCCCGCTTCGCTTGCGGATGTCGTGGGCAAGCTTCAGCAGCAGCTTCCCGGTTTTCCCCTGGCGGGCGATGATGATGTACCGGTGGCTCGGGTTGATGATCTCCATCGGCCCGTGGCGGAACTGCGCCGCGCTGATGGGTTCGGCGGCCAGCCGCGCTACTTCTTTCAGCGTCAGGGCGCCTTGGTAGGCGGTTGCGAGGTCGGCCCCGCGCGACATCAGCGCCACGTAAGGCGGCCGGTCGAAGAACTCCACCGTGGGCGGCATCAGCACCTCGTGGCGCTCCAGGATTCTCTCCTCGGCTTCCACGGCGCGCATCACTTCCTGCGTAAGTAGGCGCGGTGACGTCTTCGCGATCGCGCAGGCCAGGTACATCAGCACGGCCACCGAGCACGTATAAGTCTTGGTGCTGACGGCCACCTGCCCACCAGCCATCAGGGGCAGCAGCAGGTTCGCCTTTTGCGCCAGCGGGCTTGCCTCAACATTCGTCACCGCCAGAACGCGCGTCTGGGGGGGCAGGCACTCCAGCAGGCGAAGCACCTCCACCGTCTCGCCCGACTGCGAAACCACTACCAGCAGCGTGTCAGGTCGCAGGATCTTCAGGTGGTGATGCAGCAGTTCAGCTGTTTCCCACACCAGCGCGCGCACTCCCTGCGCCGTCAGATAGGCCTGCGCCGGGTACGCCGCGAACAGCGACGAGCCCATGCCCGTGAACACCACCGTCGGTGGCCAATGCGCTACCAGGCGTCGCAAGCCCTTGGCCGGGATGGCGCCCGGGCTCGCATAGTATTTGCGCAGCCCGGAAAGCGCCGCGGGCTGCTGGGAGATTTCATCCAAGAGTTCCGTCATGGTGGGACCTTGCCTTATTTCTTGGGGCCTTAATGCGTCCTTCGCCCGACTTCGTTTCGCGCCCCCTGGCCCTTCCGGCCACAATCGCGATTCTATCACTGACTGCCGAGGTTCGCGAAAGGGCGTTGTGTAAACAGCCACTCGCCACCAAGTGCTTACTGCCTGGTGCCTACTGCCTCCTGCGCCTGGACTACTTCGCCCAGGCTTTGGCGCGTTCTACCGCGCGCTGCCAGCCGGCGTACAATTCCTCGCGGCGCGACACATCCATCGAGGGCTCAAAGCGGCGGCCCAATTGCAGTTGCGCGGCAAGCTCCTGCTCGTCTTGCCAGAATCCGGTGGCGAGTCCTGCCAGATACGCGGCCCCCAGCGCCGTGGATTCCGTTGTCGCCGGGCGTTCCACCGGGATGCCCAGGATATCGGCCTGGAACTGGCAGAGGAAATCGTTGCGCGCCGCGCCGCCATCCACGCGGAGCATCTCCGGGCGCAAGCCCGAATCCTGCGCCATGGCGTCCACGACGCCCCGGGTCTGGTAAGCGATGGACTCCAGCGCCGCGCGCACCAAGTGGTAGCGGTTCGCCCCGCGGGTGATGCCGGTAATCGTCCCGCGCGCGTAAGCGTCCCAGTGCGGCGCGCCCAGACCCACGAAGGCGGGAACAAAGTACACGCCATGCGTGTCGGGCACGGCGCGCGCCAGGGTTTCACTTTCCGCCGCGTCGCGGATCAGCTTCATCTCATCGCGCAGCCACTGGATGGCCGCCCCGGCAATGAAGACGCTGCCCTCCAGCGCGTAGACCGTCCGGCCTTGGCGGCCCCAGGCGACCGTCCCCAGCAGCCCGGACTCGGAGCGTGGAATTTCTGCGCCGGTGTTCATCAACAGGAAGCAGCCAGTCCCGTAAGTGTTCTTGACCATGCCGCGCCCGAAACATTGCTGTCCGAATAGCGACGCCTGCTGATCGCCCGCCACCCCGGCGATGCGCAGCGGAGCGCCGAAAAGCGATGTCTCGCCGAACACTTCGCTCGACGACTTCACCTCCGGCAGGAGCGAAGCAGGAATGCGGAAGTAATTCAGGATTTCGTTGTCCCAAGCGAGCGTGCGCAGGTTGAAGAGCAGGGTGCGCGAGGCATTGGAAACGTCCGTGGCGTGCACGTGCCCGCGCGTCAGCTGCCAGATGAGCCACGTGTCGATGGTCCCGCAGGCCAACTCGCCCCGCTCGGCGCGCGCGCGGGCGCCGGGCAGGTTCTCGAGCAGCCACGCGATCTTGGTTCCGGAAAAGTAAGCGTCGGTTACCAGGCCGGTTTTGTCGCGGAGGGTGCGGTCGAATCCCTCCGCCCGAATGCGGTCGCAAAGGGGCGCCGTCCTTCGGCACTGCCACACGATGGCGTTGTGCAGCGGCTTGCCCGTGGCGCGCTCCCACAACACCACCGTCTCCCGCTGATTGGTGATGCCGAGCGCGGCCAGATCCTGCGGGCCCACTTTGGCGTCGGCGAGGACCTTCTCCGCCACCGCGAGCTGGGACTGCCAGATCTCCGTGGCATCGTGCTCCACCCAGCCCGGTTGCGGGTAGTGCTGCTTGAATTCCTGGCTGGCGGAAGCGCGCGTGTGGCCCTGATGGTCAAACAGCATGGCCCGAGAGCTTGTCGTTCCTTGATCCAGCGCCATGATGTATTTGGGCATGTGAAATCCTCCTGGCAGGTAACCCCGCGGTTCATCTCTACACCGGTTCCGTTGACAAGCGCCGAAGCCGCCTGGTTCCGTTCCAACTGTTGCGACCCATCCGGGATGGTCAGCGCCAAAAGTCAGTGGCACGACTGCCATGCCAATTTCTAGCCGCGTTACGTTGGACCGGCACTAGCTTACTCGAACCCTGGCACGGAGGGCAAACCGCGCCGTTGCTGCCGGGCCGTGACTGATTTTGATTCTGGGTCCGGACTGGCTGCAGGACGCCGCAACTCCTCTCTTTCCATTTCAGCGCTTGAACCGGCCTCCTATTGATGGGATACTGATGCAGGTCAATAGGCCGTTGAAAAGTAGCTAGGCCTAAACCCAATCGCCGAACGCAGCATCACAGAATAGGCTTGTCCGCCGGTTTGGGCGAACTTGCCAGTTGCCGTTCGAAAACAAGGAGAAGGTATGGCAGACAAAGATCCCGGTACCGGCCAATCCATGTTTGGCCTGAACGACGAGACGACGCGGCGCGTGGGGGAGACGCCCGGTCAGTCTCAATCCCAACCCGGGGCCCCCGAGTACGCCTATGGTCAACCGCCTCCCTCCGGGGGGAGTGGGAAGACCCTGACTTGGCTGGTGGTCGCACTGGTGGTGCTGTCCATTGCGAACCTGGCGCTGCTGCTTGTCTCGCGCTCGCAGTTTTCCGACGTGGCTTCGAAGCAGGGGGACGAGTTGAATCTGCTCACCCGGCGGATGGACTCCGGTGACGAGCGCTACGCGCAACTGCGGGGTCAATTCCAGGTGACCTCGGAGAAACTCGGCCTCACGGAACAGGAACTGGCCCGCGCCCACGCGCTGGCCGCGGACGTCCAGAAGCAGCAACAGGCCGCGGTGGTGCGGTTGAACGCGGCCATCGCCAAGAAAGCCAGCGCCGATGAAATGAACAAACTCCAGGCGGACTCCAACGCCAAGATCGGCGGGTTGAGCACCGATTTGGCGGGCACCAAGCAGGATCTGGCCAACACCAAGTCGGAGTTCACCAACGCCCTCGCCGGCACCAAGGGTGAGTTGGGCGGCGCCATTGCCCGCACGCACGACGAGCTGGTCGCCCTGGCCCACAAGACGGATCGCGACTATTTTGAGTTCAGTTTGGCGCGCAAGAAGGCGCAGCAGAAGGTAGGTACGGTAACGGTAGAGCTGGACAAGACGGACACCAAGCGGAACACCTTCAGCGTCTTTCTCTACTTTGACGACAAGCGCACCCAGCGCAGTAACAAAGCCATGAACGAGCCCGTGTACTTCTACGTTCAGGGCGCTCCCAACGCGCTGGAGCTGGTCGTCAATAAGCTCGGCGCCAACAGCGTTTCCGGTTATCTCAGCGCGCCGAAGGGATTCTTCCCCAACACGCCCAACGTGCTGAGCGCGCGGCCGGGAGCATAAAGGCGAATCCGGCGGCTCGTGCTTGCCAGGCGTAAGACCTCAGGGCGTCCGTCTGCGGACGGGCGCCCCTGCCTTTTGTGTGAGGCGAGGCGCTCGACCGGCAATCGCTCCCGGACCCGGCGTCCGGGCGTCAGGCAGAACTTCTTTTCGCGGAGGTCTGTCCGGCAGGAAGGTCCTCTTCTGAGGTCACTTGTTCGCGCGGCCGTTGGTGTAGCGGCTTAGCACCTGCGCCAGTTCTTCCTCCGCCCGCAACCCGATCAGTCTCTCCACTACGTTACCGTCCTGCAGCAACACGAGTGTCGGAATGGAACGAATCGCGAACTTGCTCGCGAGGTCCGGCATTTCATCCACGTTGATCTTGGCGAAGGTGACCTGCTCGCCGTATTTCTCCGCCAACCGCTCAAACGTCGGGGCCAGCATTTTGCAGGGACCACACCACTCGGCCCAGAAATCCAAGAACACTGGTTTGGCGTTCTTCTCGATTCCCTGCCAGTCGGCAGGTTGGACATGGATAACTTTTTCCATAATCTTCCTTTTTTCCTCCCAGCCCGTTAGATGATGGACAGAGCAATTCGATGCAGGCGCCCCTAACCCCGGCAGGATGCCGTGGCTATTCGCTGCCGTGCAGGGCGTGTGGAATTCCCGGACAATGGTCTCTTTCGTTGCGGGTGATCCCGCGTCAAATGGGGCAGCCGACGTGTCAGCGAAGCGGTTACTAGACCCACATTTCCATTTTGAGCCGTACCGCCGAACCCTTCGGATCGTCGCCGTCATCAATATTCACGCCGGTTTGAAGGCGATGAAGATGCTCTGGAGGTCCGCACCCAATGGGTGAGAAACAAAACCAGCCCTTTCAGCTCTCCTTCAACGCTTCTCTGAGGATCGATTTCCAAGGATCGCGGGTCACCTCGGATGGTGGTCTGATTCTGGTTCGCGAGTTGGACGAACGGTCGGGCTTCGGTGAACTCATCGAACAGCACTTGACGGACCCGCGGCGGACGAACAGGCAGTTGCCCCTCGCGGACCTGCTGCGGCAGTCGGTGTACAGGCGCTTGGCGAGTTACGAGGACGTGAACGATGCCGCGCGCCTCTCGCGGGACCCCACCTTTCGACTGATCGGCTCGGAGAAGGTCTGGGAGCGTGGAGCAGCACTGACCTCCCGGTTGCAGAGCTTCGAGACCGAGTTGCTGGCCGAGGGTCATCTGACGCGGCGGCTCTTTGGAGCCATGCTGGGCAGGATTGCGACGCCATCATCTCCAGCGGGATAGGCGGGCCGCAGACCAGCGCCGATTTCGGCAACGAGGTAGACCGGGGAAGGAAAAGTGCCGGAGGAATAGGCCGAAGAAACGGCAGTCTCGGGCTTTGGCATTGTCAGGAGTGGCAAACCTGGCCGCTTCCCTGGGCGCTGGAGGCATCAAACGCTGAGAACTCGACTGGCCGTTGCATTGAGAAGCGGTTAGGGGTATGGTGCCGGTTGACCGGCAAGTCAAAACGGAAATTCCGGTTTAACGGCTTTCGCTGGCTAATTGGCGATTGGTTGCTGCGGGTTATCCACGGCACTTCAACATGATGCCAAGGCGAACTTTCAGTGAAGGCTGCGATGGCGTGAGTCGCCGTACGAAATCAAGGCTTTGCCGGTAAGTCCGAGGAGCCCGGACGGGGCGGGCGACGATCACCTGAATTCCCCAAGCGGAGATGCTCAGGCGGTGAACGCGGGCGCGCCTACTTCCTTTGTCGGCAGAGGCCCGCTAGAAGATGGCCCGACGCAACCCTGTTTTTCAGCAACCTGCTGCGTAACCGCCTTGCAGGTTGGCGGGAGTTTCTGCTTGTCACCACCGGAAAGGCATGGTAGAGTATGATTTCCTCAGGGCGTTAATGCAGCTTCATCTGGACAGGGCGAAGACACCAGGGTTTTGTTGAAACGCGTCTCGGGGTGTGCGTTCAGTGCACACGAAAGCTCGATGTGTACATCTGCCATTGAGCGGCACGGGGATGCCGTGACGGGGCGAGTAGGGTTGTGAAAAGTACCTTAGAAAAATCAACTTTAGAGGAGGCTTCAATTGAAAACCAGAGTCTCGATAGCAATGTGTGTCGTTTCCATCCTGGCGATGGCGTTAGCTTATGGGCAGAGCCAAGCCGAGATGGCGCGAGTGGATATACCGTTCAAGTTTATGGTAGGCAAGACGGAGATGCCGGCTGGGAAGTACGAATTTGCGAGGCAAGCGGGACAGGAAACCAGCCTTCTGCTTCGCAACCTGGATACTAACAAAACTACGTTCGTTCCGGTCGTCGAGCGGCTCGCCGAGACGAGCCCCTTAGAGAAGCACAAAGCGAAGGTGGTGTTCGATACGGTAGGGAGCCAGAAATTCCTTTCGGAGTTGTGGCCAGCCGACAACGCAGATGGGTACCTGGTTGGCGTGACCAAGGGAGAGGAAAAGCACGAGGTTGTGACCGAGAATTAGGCTGGTCTGCCGGGTCCGGGCACTGCCCAGATGAAGCACTGGCTATGCCCGATAAGGACAATTGACTCTTGCTCAGTTGGACGAAGGCTGTTGCCGACGGAAAGGCAGCCTTTGCCGGTACCAGAGGGTTGTTGCGTCTGGGGCGCGGTGGCGCCCCATGATGCCGAACTAACCCACTGCCAACGGGCACACCGAGGTAGTGTCCTTTCAATGCCATGAGCAGCTTCTTCCCTAGAACGGTTCGACGCGGCGCAGACGTTCAGTGCCCAGCCCGCCCCGACCGCGACGGATTCCATCATCA